>CALCNY010000057.1 GCA_937897585.1 uncultured Chitinophagaceae bacterium
CATTAAATTACAGAATGGAAAATAATTTACACATTTATTTTATTTATTTTTTGATGTATAATTTATGTTTAAAACACGCATATGACAATAATAATACTTTCGATGATGATGATGATGATGATGATGACGATGACTTAAAATGGAAATGTCTTCGTGTGAAGCTGGCATAGTCACAATTTATTATTTTTATTCACAATATTTATTTTATTTTATTTCCAAACTGGTTTTTCCCAATTTGTAAATAAAGATAGTTTGATTAGCAACGCTGTTGCTTTCAATCAATACTTATTAACCATTAACAAAATTGATTCGGATTTTATAAAGAACGATTCCGTCACACGTATGATTGATTCTGTTATGAATTGGAAATTCATTTGCTCTTACAAAAAAGGCTGGCAAGAAGTTATTGGTTATAACAGCGGCACATCAACTGTCAAAGCATTCAGAACCGACTTCAACGATATTCGTGTTTTGCCGAGCGGTAACGATGTTTTTAGCACATCATCATTGAAAAAAATGTTTTACCTCGACGATTCTAAATTTGTAAAAGACAGTATCGGCAATATCATCAATGGACCAATGGTGATGACTAAAAACAAGAAGTATTTAATCATTTCTTTTGGCAGCTGTTATCCTAATGGAAATCAAACAAGCTGGGACTACAGAATGATTTATTATTTTACAAAAGAATAAAACCCGCTCGTATATTAGCAAAAATGATTAGTGTGAAAAATACAAATTCCGGAGCTGATTTCTACTTCTTGAATGGATGCATGCGTTGCAAATACGGAGCAACGCCATTGTGCAAGGTTAACAAATGGATGAGCGAATTAAGTTTATTACGTCAAATTTTACAGGAAACAGAGCTGATTGAAGAAATTAAATGGGGTGTTGCGTGTTATACACTAAATGATAAGAATGTTATTATGATCAGTGCTTTTAAAGATTATGCCTGCATTAGTTTTTTTAAAGGCACATTATTAGAAGATAAAAAGAAAATACTCGATCAACACGGAGAGCGCTCACAAACTTTACGAATCATAAAATTCACAGATCACAAAGAAATTATCAAGCAAACGAAAACGATAAAATCTTATGTTTCGGAGGCCATCAAAAATGAACAACACGGAAAAAAAGTAACTATCAAGAAAGAAGCCGAACCTTTTCCGGAAGAACTAACTCAATTTTTAGAAAAAGATAAGGCACTGAAAAAAGCGTTTCTTTCTTTAACTCCGGGAAGAATCAGAGGTTATGTAATTTATTTTTCTTCGGCCAAACAATCTCAAACAAGAATAAGCAGAATAGAAAATTGCAGAGATAAAATTATGTTGGGACAGGGTTTGAATGATGATTATAAAAGAAAATAAATTACAGTTGTTTTTCTTTTCATTGATGATTGTATTCTTATCATTAACTTTTAAAAAATAAAATAGCCATAACGATTAGCTCGATACCAAGCGGGAATGACTTGTCCCGAAATCTCGGTGATAATAATGGCTATAACATGTGACCAAAAACAAACTATATTAACACATGAAATCTTTTTTATTAATTGCTTTTCTAATTATTTCCGGCAATCTTTTTTCTCAGCATTTAATCGAACCAAATGAAGATTGTATTTACTCTTTTAAAACCAAAAATGGAAAAACAATGATGTTGGCAAAAGATAAAAACGACCAATATATCATCTACAGATTTGGCACCAATGCCCATATTGATTTCGAGTTTCCACAAACTAAAGACTCAACAAGCTGGTCACAATTCTCTTACAATTATTATTTCAGAGGTGGTGGTTATCAAAATGCAGGATTGGATATTGATAATTTGATTTTTGAAAACAAGGGTTATCAATACATCGTTTTTTCTTCATACAGCGCCGGCGAGAAAAAAAATGATGAACATTTTTCAATTGGCATAATAATCACAGACAAAAAAAGCGAAAATAAAACAATCATTAAAGGAAGAAATAACACAGAAGTTGGGAACTTACAGGGGTTCAGAACAAATGAAATGATTAAAATTAATCAGGAAGGAGGACTTGAAGATGATAGTGGATCAATGTAGTCGGTGGTTTTGTCACATTAATTAATAATACCTCAATAAGCTTGATAAAGAGTCTTTTTAACCTTGGTAATTTCTATCTTTGCAGCAGAAAAAATATACGGGTATGTTTAATAACAGAACAAGAATTAAAGAGCTTTTGAATTCAGAAAAAGTGAATTACCAAACCACCGTTATGGGCTGGGTAAGAACTTTTAGAAACAATCAGTTTATTGCACTTAACGATGGCAGCACCAACAATAATTTACAGGTAGTGGTTGCTCTGGGTTCTCTGGATGAAAATACACTTAAAAGAATAACTACAGGAGCTTGCATAAAAGCTAGCGGAGAAATTATCGCTTCTTTGGGTAAAGGACAAAAAGTAGAATTAACGGCAAGCGCTGTTGAAATCCTAGGCGATAGCGATGCTGAAAAATTTCCTTTACAACCTAAAAAACACAGTCTTGAATTTTTACGCGAAATCGCTCACCTCCGTTTTAGAACAAACACATTTGGTGCTGTGTTCAGAGTTAGACATTCTTTAGCTTTTGCCATTCATGAGTTTTTCAATAAAAAAGGATTCGTGTATTTACACACGCCTATTGTTACCGCAAGTGATGCTGAGGGTGCTGGCGAAATGTTTAAAGTAACAACCTTGCCTTTGGATGGAACTGCTCCTAAAAATGAAGATGGTTCTATAAATTTCAAAGAAGATTTTTTTGGAAGAAGCACAAACCTAACCGTTAGTGGTCAGCTTGAAGGAGAATTGGCTGCCATGGCTTTCAGTGATATTTATACTTTCGGTCCAACTTTTAGAGCAGAGAATAGTAATACAACACGCCACCTTGCTGAATTTTGGATGATTGAACCAGAAATGGCGTTCTACGATTTGGAAGACAACATGAATCTGGCTGAAGAGTTCATTAAGTATATCATCAGATATGCAATGGAACACAATCGCGAAGATTTAGAATTTTTATCTCAAAGACTTGATGAAGAAGAAAAACTAAAGCCTCAGAATGAAAGAAGCGAAATGGGTTTACTAGAAAAGCTTGAGTTTGTTGTGAACAACGATTTTGAAAGAATTACATATACAGAAGCAATAGATATTTTAAGAGAAAGCAATCACAATAAAAAAAAGAAATTCAATTACCTGATTGATAAATGGGGAATTGATTTACAAAGCGAACACGAAAGATACCTGGTTGAAAAGCATTTTAAAAAACCAGTTATCTTAACAAATTATCCAAAAGAAATAAAGGCGTTTTACATGCGCCAAAATGATGATGGAAAAACTGTAGCGGCTATGGATATACTCGCTCCAGGAATTGGAGAAATTGTTGGTGGTTCACAAAGAGAAGAGCGTTACGACAAACTCACTGAAAGAATGACAGAAATGCATATTCCTTTAGAAGAATTGGATTGGTATTTAGATACCAGAAGATTCGGTGCTTGTCCGCACGCGGGCTTTGGACTTGGCTTTGAAAGAATTGTACAATTTGTAACAGGCATGGGAAATATCAGAGATGTAATTCCTTTTCCACGTTACCCAAAAAGTGCATCATTTTAAAATATTTTAACCGCAGCAAAATCTGCGGTTTTTTTATGTTTTACAAATCTTACTTTTACTTTTAAAACTTTGTTGTAATGAAAGGAAAAAAATACCTCGATTATTTATTCAATCCGCTTGATCTCCTCAGAACAAAACAAGTGTTGCAGGTAAACCCAACCGTTATTCATGAAAGAAAGGAGGTAATAGAAACGAGCATTTATCTTCATGAATACAACAACGATATTTTACTTTCAAAAAAAATTGAAAAAATTGAAGATTGTTTTACACACGCCAACTCTCCAGAAGTTTCCTGGATAAATATTGATGGTATAAGAAAAACGGATGTAGACAATCTTGCTGAAAATTTTGGTATTCATCAATTGATTGTTGACGATATTTTGAGTTTGGGACAACGTCCTAAAATGGATCAAATAAACGGATTGTTGTTTTGTGTGTTGAACATGCTTTACTTTAATGAAAAAGAATCAACTGTTGAATCAGAACAAATAAGTATTGTATTGGGTAAGAGTTTCGTCATTAGTTTTCAAGAAGATGAAAAAAGAGACGTGTTTAATTCATTAAGAGAAAAATTAAAAATCAACGGAAGCAAAATCAGGCAAAACGGTGCTGATTTTTTATATTATGCAATGCTAGATGCCATTGTAGATCATTATTATCTAGTGATGGAAAGACTCGGAGAAAGAATTGAACAGCTCGAAGAAGATATCATAAGGC
>CALCNY010000058.1 GCA_937897585.1 uncultured Chitinophagaceae bacterium
CAACTATTATCAGAGTCAATATTGACGAGAATAAAATACTAACCAAACAGTTAGGGATAGACGAAATACCTTTCTTCAAATTATATAAAAATGGTGAAGAAAAAGGAAATTTTATTGGACAATTAGACCGAGCTACTTTTGTAAGGATTTTGCAGTAGGAAAGTCGGTTTGGAAGGTTCAATAAAATCAAAATATTTCTACTGAAAAACAATAAACCCCAAACATTTTTATAATATGGATCAGTTAAACCTTGGAATCGGAACAAGATTACAGCATACACAACACGGCCCTGGTGTGATAGTTGGTGTTCGTTATGCTACTTACATTATTTCATTCATCAACACCGGTATTAAAGAAATCGAAAAAACAGATATCGGTTTGGATGAAATCATTCCCGAAAATGTAACAGTTGAATTAGAAACGGTTTCTGATGTAGAAAAGTCGTTGCTGAAAATCTTAAGAATGTGGTCTGATGTAAATGAAATCGTTCCATTAGGCGACAGATGGAAAGGGGGCACCATGCTGCTTCAACCTGCCGATAAAACTCAAAAATCCAAAGAAGTGCCCATTGATATTTTCTTCCATAAAATTGTAATGCTTCGCGATAGATTGCGTGTAATGGAACAACAAATCAATGCTCATAAGTTATTGTCTGATGAAGATAAAGTGAACTTGCAGCAATATATCACTCGTATTTATGGAAGCTTAACCACTTTTAATGTGCTTTTCAAAAACAAAGAAAACTGGTTTGTAGGGGAGAAAGGTAGTGGAGACTAATTCACTTTTAATCTAAAAGTCAATCTGGTATCATTCGCCAATTGAAACACTAGTTTATCCTCTCTGAAAAAATAATCAACCAAATGGTTACTTATAAATTGATTGATTAATGTTGCACTTTGTAGTGAATTAACAGGAGCGTTGTTTAATTGTCCAAATTGTATTCTGTTGCCTTTAACTTCAAAGTTGGAAGCCAATTTATTATAGCCATCGAATCCGGTTATTTTATTTTTTACCAAATCAATTTTGAAATAGGGGATGCCTTTTGTATAATTTAAAGCGAATTGTTGTTCATTGTCTATATAATCTAAAATCCAGGTTTGATCTAGTCTTTCATCAAACAGAAACTGGCCACAACCTTCATAATTCACGCCATCGTAATTCACTTTTGTGATGAATGGGTTTGATTTCTTGTCTTTTTTATTATTGCATTTTTCTTTATAAACTGTTATTTCAATTTCTTTATTTCCGTACAAAGCTGTGTAAATTTCTTTCGTTGCATCAGTGTTGAATGTTGAATTGGATTTGGCTTTTACGGACAATCCTTCTTCATTGTTAAAATAACATTCATTATCAAAGTCTATTTCAATGTGCCATTTTTTAGGCAGGTTACCTGATGCCATGAAATCAATTCCCTTTTGTTGTGACATAATAAAAGCTGAATCATTGAGCAAAGTTTTTCCTTTAGTTGAAACCTGTTTTTTGTTTTGTAATCTGGTTCCCTGACATGAGAAGTTTAACAAAGGATATAGCAAGCAAAAAAAGTAAATATATTTTCTCAATGTTGTTGGTTATAAATTGTATTCAAAATACAATTGTTTTAGAAATAGTTATCTGATTATGATATTGATTCCATCAGATAATATCATTCAGTTTTTTGTTTTCCAATACAGCCAAGGATGCATCTCTTGCTTCGGCAAAGACTTTATTAATTTTACATTTTTTTTCGTTGCAGTCGCTGCATTTCTCATAAAAATAAAGACTCACACAGGGTAATAAAGCGATAGGGCCGTCTATTGCTCGTATGATACTGGCGATGCTGGTTTCTGCAGGATCCGTAATTAAAAAATAGCCGCCACCTTTACCTTTTTTACTATCTAAGAACCCTTTTTTCTTTAGTTCAAGCAAAATGTTTTCAAGAAATTTTAATGGGATATTTTTCTTTTCAGCAATCTCCATTATGCCAACAGGTCCCTCATTAAATTTTCCTGCTAGGTAGCCCACAGCTTTTATGGCATATTGATTTTTTTTTGATAACATTTAAAGTCTATTAATTTGGTGGACTAAGTATTAGGTTTTATTTTCGCGTCTCAAAATAAATATCTTTTACCAATAAAAACTGAATTATGTCAACATTAAGATTAGGAGATACTGCTCCTGATTTCTCAGCAATAACTACAGCAGGAAATATTCAATTTCACGAATGGCTCGGAGATTCATGGGGGATATTGTTTTCTCATCCTGCAGATTTTACACCGGTTTGCACCACAGAATTAGGTGCGGCGTCTAAGTTGAAACAAGATTTTGAAAGTAGAAATGTAAAAATGATTGCGGTAAGTGTGGATCCGATTGAACAACATTTTGAATGGATTAAAGATATTAATGAGACTCAAAACACAACAATGTCTTTTCCTATCATCGCAGATCCTGAAAAGAAAGTCAGCGAGTTGTACGATATGATTCATCCCAATGCAAGTATGACGCATACAGTGAGGTCGGTATTTATAATTGGTGCAGACAAAAAAATTAAACTCATCATTGTTTATCCAGCTTCAACTGGTAGAAATTTCAATGAGTTATTAAGGGTGATAGATAGTTTGCAATTAACAGCTCAGTATAGTGTGGCCACGCCAGCCAACTGGCAGCATGGTGAAGATTGTATCATTGTTCCTGCTGTAAGTAATGAGGATGCTGATAAGAAATTTCCAAAAGGGTATAAGGTAGTTAAGCCGTATTTGAGAGTGACGCCGCAACCGAATTTGTAGGTTATCACCTTCGGTGAAAAAGGTTTGCCACGAATTCACGAATTAATTTACCGCGGAGAGTAAGTGTAAATAGAGTTAGCGCAGAGGGTTTTATATGAGGATTTGATTTTATTTTATGAAGAGCGGCTATTTATCTATTCCTTATTTTTACTTCCTTATTAATTATTTTAATTAGCCACGAATTCGCGAATTATTTTTTTGCCACAAAGGCACAAATAAACACTAAGTCCTTTTTAATATTAGTAGATGATTTTATTTGCTCCCCTCTTCCTCCAGGAGAGGGGTTGGGGGTGAGGTTATTCTTTTATGAGAAAATGATAGTTTCATTTTCGAAAACATAACTTCCCCCTTTGGGGGATTGAGGGGGCTATTAAATACTCCTATTCAAATCAAAACCCTCCAATTCCTTACTCACCGAATTTAAAAAAGTAGATCCCATTGCGCCATCGATAATTCTATGATCATAGCTTAAAGAAATGTACATCATATGTCTGATACCAATTGTATCTCCTTGAGGCGTTTCGATAACCATTGGTCTTTTCTTAATCGCTCCAACAGCCATAATCGCAACCTGAGGTTGGTTGATGATTGGCGTTCCCATAATGCTTCCAAAAGTTCCTACATTGGTTAATGTGAATGTACCGCCCATGGTATCATCTGGTTTCAATTTACCGTTTCTTGCGGCATTGGCCAATCCATTTACTTGCTTTGTAATGCCAACAAGATTCAACTGATCGGCGTTTTTAATAACCGGTACAATCAGATTACCAGTAGGTAAAGCAGTTGCCATTCCGATACCGAGGTCTTTCTTAACGATAATTCTATCGCCGTCTACAGAGCTGCTGAGCATCGGGTATTTTTTCAGGCTCTTTACAATCGCTTCGATGAAAATCGGTGTGAAAGTGATTTTTTCGCCTTCTCTTTTTTCAAATTCTTTTTTTACTTTCTCTCTCCACAAAACAAGGTTTGTCACATCGCATTCGCAGAAGCTGGTTACGTGCGGACTGGTATGTTTGCTGTCGACCATATGTTTGGCAATCAGTTTACGCATACGATCCATCTCTATGATTTCAACATTGCCGCCGCCAGAATAGCTTACAACAGGAGTTTCTGCTTTTGGAGCAGGAGTTGGAGCTACAGCTATTGGTTGTGCAGCAGGTGCAGTCACTGGCGCCGTTTTGCGACCGCTATTTACATAAGCTAATATATCTTTTTTGCTAACTCGTCCATCTTGACCTGTACCCGGAATATTTTCGAGTTCAGCCATGCTGATGCCTTCGCTTTGAGCTATATTTAAAACCAATGGAGAATAAAATCTTGGTCCGTTTTGATTACCAGATGACTGTTGTGTGGCAACAGGTTGATAAGGAATTTCTTCAATTGTTTTGGCAACTTCAACTGGCTTTTGTGGTGCAGGTACAGTGGTGTTGTCCGCAACTCCAGAAGCTACTTTTATTTTTGCAATAACAGTCCCGATAGGTACTACATCATTTTCATTATATAAAATCGCTTCTATAATACCTTCTGCTGTAGAAGGAACTTCACTATCCACTTTATCGGTTGCAATATCCAGCACCGTTTCATCCATTGCAATTTTATCGCCGGGTTGTTTGTGCCATTTTAAAATAGTGGCTTCCATGATACTTTCGCCCAGCTTTGGCATGATTAAGTCTACTAAACTCATATGTTTAAAAATGAAGTTGAATGAATAACCGCAAATGTAAGTAAAAAGGGTTAGTTGAAAGGAAGGTATTACTAGTTTTTGACAGCAGATTTGAAATTTTCAAGAAACTATCGTTATTATCAGAATGAGATTTTTTTACTTTCTGTTTTATTTGTCAAATGTCAATATTTCTGATTTAATATTTGATGATTTCAATCGCTTAATTGATTTCTATCAAAAATAATCTCAACAGATTCAAAGCATTCATGGCCGTAAGTTGAATGTTTTTTTGTCTGTCGAATCTGAAATGATAGAGTTTGGTAACAATTTTATCTTTATTGCCTACCGCCACCCATACGGTTCCAACTGGTTTTTCAGTAGTGCCACCACCGGGTCCCATAATACCTGAAACCGCAATGCCATAATTAGTTTGCATTTTTTTTAAAAGTCCGCCTAGCATTTCTTTTACAACTTCTTCACTCACGGCACCAAAGTTGATTAGGGTTTCATTTTTCACGCCTAGTAAATTTTCCTTTGCATTATAGGAATAAGTAACCATGCTGCCATCAAAATATGCGGATGAACCTGGTATGCTAGTAAGTAATTGAGAAATATATCCGCCAGTGCAACTTTCAGCAGTTGAAATGGTTTCATTTTTACTCATTAGCATTTGGCCTAACACTTTTTCCATTTGCGCATCTTCATTTGTTACAAGAAATTCTTTTACTTCCTTTTGTAATTTTTGAAACAGATTTTCTATTTCAGATTCAGTTTTTTCTTTATCAATTCCTACAGAGCTGAGTCTTAGTCTTACAATTCCATAATTAGGTAAATAGGCCAATTTGATGTGAGAAGGCAGTGATGTTTCAAATCCTTGAATTTTATCTGCCAAATTTGATTCGCCGATACCATAAGTTACCAGAGTCCGATGACAGATAAATGGCAGTGTAAATATTTTCGAAAGTTCAGGAATGATATGTTCTTCCATTAGTCCTTTCATTTCATGAGGTACGCCAGGCATGCTCACAAATATTTTTTTATCTTTTTCAAACCACATGCAAGGGGCAGTACCTCTTGTATTGACAATTACTTTGCAGGTGTCGGGTACTTCGGCTTGTTTGCGATTTCTCTCTGTAACTGGTTTTTTGTGTATGTTTTCGAAGAGATGAATGACGTTATCAAGAGCTTCCTGACTGATGATCATTTTGCCATTGAAATATTCGCAAAGTAGGGGTTTGGTGATGTCATCAGCGGTAGGCCCCAATCCACCTGTAATCAAAATCACATCAGCATTTGCAGATTCTTCATCAAGGGCTTTCCAGATTTCATTCCAGTCGTCTCCAACGGCCACTCTTCTGTTGACTTTAATTCCGGCTTTGTTTAATTCTTGCGCCATCCATGCGCTGTTGGTGTCAATAACCTGGCCGATTAGCAATTCATCGCCTATAGTGATGATGGAAACTTTTATCATGATTCAAAATTAATTCAATTGAGGTTGGTTCAATTACAAATCTCAAAACAAAATTCCGGTGGATTTGTTTTAATTAAATAATGAGCCAATTGAATTACTTTCGTCCCAAAATTATTCACAAATGAAACAACAAGATTTTAAAAATCATCCCCGATTAGCTCCTGCGGCCCATTACATAGGTATTATGTTTGGTCTAGTCGTATTTCTCGTTTCTTTATTTTGCTGTAAATGTTTGAGTACTAGTAATTGCAGTTTGATGTTGCCATTTCTGTTCTCATTAACTGGAATATCGTTGATTTTTTCTGGATGGTACGCAAGAATGTTTGCCTTGAAAGCACAAGACAGAGCCATAAGAGCAGAAGAAAATCTTCGCCATTTTGCAATGACAGGAAAATTGCACGACAGCAGACTTAGTTTATCACAAATCATAGCCTTAAGATTCGCTTCTGATGAAGAATTTATAGCATTGGCCAAAAAAGCAGATGATGAGAATTTATCCTCAAAGCAAATCAAAGAACAAATTAAAAATTGGAGAGGGGATTATTGGAGGGTGTAAATTTTAAGTTAGTTGTTTGTGGTTTGTTGTTTATGGTTAAACAAATGAACTAAACAACAAACAATAAACCACAAACATAAATTATGTAAACATCTTAGTTGCTTGTCGTTTGTTGTTGAACAAACCAAACAACAAACAATAAACCACAAACATTAATCATGTACACATCCCAAACCCAAATACGAATCCACTACGCCCTTACCGATCAAATGGGTGTCGTTTATCACGGGCATTTTGCGCAGTTTTATGAAATTGGCAGAACTGAGGCCATCCGTGAATTAGGATATACTTACAAAGACATCGAAGCCATGGGCATCATCATGCCTGTTGTTGATATTCATTTAAAATTCCTGCATCCTGCGAAATATGATGATTTGATTACCGTAAAAACGATTTTAAAAGAAATGCCTGTGCATCATAAAATTGTTTTTCATGGTGAGATCTACAATGAAGAAAATGAGTTGCTAAGCTTGGGAGATATCACACTGTATTTCATGGATGCAAAAAGCATGAAGCGTTGCCCCATGCCTGATGTATTGATTGATAAGTTGTCTAAATTTTATTGATATTATTTACCTGCGATGCCATCTACACTGGCTTTACCAGGACCTAAAAGTAAAATCGAAAGAAAGCCACAGAGGTAAATGGCTGCGCTGCCGCCATCTCCAAAGAAATCCCAGTTGTGAGCTTTGCCTAATGCCACAGCCATGCAAATAATTAAAGGCACTGTTGCTAATCTGGTGAACAATCCAAGTACAATAAACATAGCACAGAAAAATTCGGCAAATACCACCAGCAATAATGAAATAATACTTCCCATGCCCATGAAATTCATAAAATGTGATTTCATTTCTGCAAACTTAACCAGCTTGTCGTAGCCGTGATGCATCATCAAAATACCAAAACCAATTCTTAATAAAAAGGCAGCCGAATTAAATGCATAATCAGGACAAGTGATAGAAAGAAGTTTTTTCATCGTGGAGATATTTTAATTAGTTAATCAGTGTTTGGATCAGATTTAAAATTAAGCATTTTTCTTTTATCAGTATCTTAACATCGATGAATCATTAGATTTATTTTCTTACATCCGTTTTGAATCTGACAATTTAAACATGACTGCATTCCTTTAACTTTGTAGTGTTAAAATACCAACGAAAACATGATTAACAAAAAACTGCTGATTGGCTTTCTTTTTTTCTTTTCCATTTCATTTTCAATTGCACAGCCCACTCATACTTACACCGATAAAGAAACAAAATTTAAAGAAGCTGCTGATTATTTTACAGAAGGTCAGTTTTTATTAGCCTAAGATCGGAAGAGCACACGTCTGAACT
>CALCNY010000059.1 GCA_937897585.1 uncultured Chitinophagaceae bacterium
GGTATCACCAATAGAATTTTTATTCTCAATCATCTCATTTTTTCTGATGAGTTTTTCTACTCTGAGTAAAAGCTCTTCAAGATTAAAAGGCTTGGTTAAATAATCATCGGCTCCTTTTTTTAATCCCAATACCCTGTCGGCACTGCTATTTTTGGCACTTAAAATCAAAATAGGAATATCAATTTGTTGAAGCCTGATAGATTCACAAACTGCAATACCATCAACTTCAGGAAGCATTACATCCAAAATCATGAGGTCATAATGCTCCTGATGAATCATCTGTAATGCAGAAGCGCCATCAAAGCTGCTGCTCACTGAATAGCCTTCTAATTCAAGATTTAGTTTTAATGCTTCCTGTAGATTTTCTTCATCTTCAACCAGCAATATTGAATGTTGTTTTTGAGACATAATACATTATGACATTAAAGGTAACTGAATGGTAAATATTGAACCTTTGGGTTGATTATCTTTCACATAAACCATGCCTTTATGGGCATCAACAATTCTTTTAACGAGAAACAATCCCAACCCCGTTCCTTTTGATTTTTGAGTGGCATCACTTCCAATGCGATAAAACTTTTCGAATACCTTCAATTTATCTTCATCAGGAATTCCATTGCCTTCATCTGTAATCGTAATCAGACATTGGTTTTCCTTATTGGCAATTACAACTTGTATCGACGTATCTTTTGGCGAATACTTCATAGCATTTTCAATCAAATTATTGAAAGCCATTTGAAGTAAAAAAACATCCCCATCGATTGTAATTTCATCTTTTGGATTGAACATAATATTTCTACTCGGATACCTCACAGAAAAATCTCTGATACAATCGCCAAGTAATTTATTGATTTGAATTTGCTCTGAAACTTTCTTATACGCTTCTGATTCCATTTGTGAAGAAAGCAAAAGGTTGTTGCATAATGCATTCATTCTATTGGCTTCTTGCAGCGTATTATTAATCAGCTTTTCTTGTTGTGAAGTTTCAAGTTTTCTTTTTTGAAGTGTTTCCAAATTCAGCTTTGTAACAGCGATGGGTGTTTTTAATTCATGTGTTATCGCCATCATGAAATTTTGCTGCTGTGTAGTGATTTTAAGTTGATTCTTTACAGCTCTGAATAAGAATATGGCGCCAGCTGAAATGAGCAAAAGGAAAATGGCCCCTTCACCTAAATATTGAGCAGACTTCCTTTTGTTCTCATCCATAATTTTTTTGTATTGCTCACGGTAACGAGTATCTGTTGTTTGCAACTCCTGAATTTTATAAGTGGTCATCTGTTCATTCTGTCGGGAAAGCGCCACATACCACCATACCAAAGCAGCGATAATATATAAAAGCAATACCCAATAAATGATAATGATGGTTCTTATTTTTCCAGACTTATTTGCCATGATCAGCTCTTGTATTCAATTATTGAAATCAATTTCTTTTATCGAGTCCCCAGCTTAATTTGTTTCTTAACGTTTGAAGAAAATGATTTTCATTGATGCGAATGAGTTTGATATCGAAGTTTTCTTTTTTAACTGCGAGTTGAACTTCTTTACTTACGATTTCTCTTCTACTGTCGAGTGTTACCAGAAAGCCGTCTGTTCTGCCTTCCAGCTCAAAAGAAATAATCGTATTGTCGGGTACAATAATAGGTCTGATATTCAAATTATGTGGTGCCACAGGAGTTATCACAAAGCTTTTACTGTCGGGGAATACAACAGGGCCATTACAACTTAAAGAGTAACCTGTAGAACCTGTTGGCGTAGCCACAATCAAGCCATCCGACCAATACGTATTTAAAAATTCACCATTCAGGTACGTGTGAATTTTTATCATGGGAGAACTGTCTTTTTTATGAATAGAAAATTCGTTGAGTCCGTAAGGTGTTTCACCAAACAAAGGAACATTGGCTTCGAGATGAATGAGCGATCTTTTGTCAATCACATATTTTCTGTTGGCGATGGCATCCATGGCTGCATGAATTTCATCTTTACCAATATTGGCCAAAAAACCAAGACGACCATAATTGATTCCTAAGATAGGAATACCGGTGTCGCGAACCATGGTAACGGTATCTAATAAAGTTCCATCTCCACCCAAACTAATCATGCAATCAAAACTTTCATCTAAGTCTTCAAAACAATTGAAAGTAGAATAATTATTATTGTCGAGATTAATGGCTGAATAAAATTGATTGAAAAAATCCTGAAAGAAAACCGGCTCGATGCCATTGGCTATAAGCTCTTCAAATAATTGGTTGATATCCCTTAACTGGTCATTTTCAACCCCGCGACTGTATATGGCTATTTTCATTTTTTTATTTAAGTCAAAATTAAAAAGTCAAAAATCAAAATTGTGTCTTCGCTTTCACATTTTGATTTTTTAATTTTTAATTTATAATTTATACTAACCATTCCTCACAATATTCCTCTAGCATGTAAAAATAAACCCTTTTCTCCTAATTGATTAAAGCTAAATTCCACACTCATTTTTAAGTCATAAAGCGACAATATATCAAAGCCAAAGCCACCTGTATAAAGAAATCGATTGTTCAATCTCGTGTCAAATGCTTTATTATAAGCATATCCTGCTTCTGCATATGTTTTTGCATACACGGAAAGGGGTATATAAGGCACTTGTTTGATTTTGAATGGCATTGGAATTTTCAATCCAAAAATCTTTTTACTTAGCGTATATTTTGAAATAGCAGCAGCTACACCATCTATCACATAATATTCTAATCCACTCATATAAAAATCTCCATAACCCATGGCGCGTTGGTTGATATAAGCTTGCTCGAATGGCAATTTGATTTTAGAAAAAAACTGAAAACCACTATAATATTGATGTTTGTGTGTGATATATTTTCTGTAATTAAAATCCAGGGCTAGCATATTTACACCACCTTTCCAGCCCCAACCTCTTTTGGCAAAACTGAATCCATAAACTTTCCCTTTAAATGGATAATTGATATTATCTAAGTTGATGTATTGAAAACCATAGCTAACATCAAGAAATGATTTTTTGGATTGTGTTGAATTAAAATAATTGGGATTGTATTTAGCAGAGATAACACTATCATCTACATTGATATAATTGAATTGAGCAACAAAATAATGCCGATTGTAAAAACCATTTCTTTTTCGGTAAGCAGCATTAAAGAAAAATGCGTTCTTAGTGAAGTCTGATTTTTTGTACTGCAATAACTGATTGTTGTAATCTGTTTTGTAAGTAAACTCTTTATTTTGAGCAAATCCAGTTCCCAAAGAAAATCCTTCTGTCAGTTTCGAATTGCTATATGGCGCAACATAATAAGCATAGAAATTTCTTGAGTATCCATTTAAAAAAATAAGATTTAGCTGATCGCCGCGGCCGCTGATATTGTAATGTGTAAATTTCAAACCATAACTTATCCTGCTGAAATCAGCATTGTATGTTCTCCACCATTCATTAAAATTTCTGTCTGATAATTTGAATTGTGGTGCAGGATAGATATACCAACGTTCATTCACAACTACTTTTAATGAAAACGTATACGCACTGGTCATCAGTGGAATGATTTCCACCTCAGAAAAAAGATTGGTATTGTATACAAGTTCACGAGAAGATTTGATGGTTTCAAATAGTGAATTTGCTTTTATAGAATCACCTTGTTTGATTTTTATTTCTCTGAGAATCACATAATTTTTAGTTTTTTTATTTCCAGAGATGATTATAGTATCCAGCAATAATTTGCAGTAAGAATCAATCGCCGTTTTTTGAAGTAACTGTTCGTAAAAGATTTTGATGCCCACATTTTGTTGGGCTTCTGTACGATGACATAAAA
>CALCNY010000060.1 GCA_937897585.1 uncultured Chitinophagaceae bacterium
CCATTTCCTGGAATTAATTTTTCCTGCTCTGCTATTTCTAGGTTGGCTGTTGGAAATCCAATAGTTCTGCCTAATTGATCTCCTTGTACCACTTTTCCTGAAAAGAAATAGGCATAACCAAGCAATGAATTAGCTGCTATTATATCACCTTCAGAAAGCTTTTGTCTGATTTTTGTACTGCTGATGGCAATGTCATTTAATTGTTGAGCAGTGATTTCTACAACTTCATATCCATATTTTTTTTCACCTTCTTTAAGCAACTCAAAATTACCTGTGCGGTTTTTTCCAAAACGATGGTCGTAACCAATAATAATCGTATGTGGATGAAAACTGTTTACTAGAAAATTACTGATATAAGCTTCAGCATCCATTGATGAGAATTCATTAGTAAATGGAACGATGACTAGGTTTTCAATCCCTTCTGTTCTTAATAAAGCAATCTTCTCTTCAAGTGTATTTAAGATGAATACCTTATTTTCTGTGTTACTTAATACATGCCTGGGGTGAGGAAAGAAAGTAATGACAACGGTAGTCCCATTGATGCTTTTGGCTACTTCTTTAAGTTGACTGATTATTTTACGATGACCATCATGCAAACCATCAAAGGTTCCAATGGTAATTACCGCTTTATTAAATCCAGGAAGCTCAGTTATATTGTTGTATACATTCATTATAAACAAAGGTGCAAAACTAAATGATAATTAATAAATGGTTTTGTCAGATTTGAAAATTAGTTTTGCAGCAATATTATAAATAATGAGTCTTTATAACCAAAGAGGCGTTTCTGCGCACAAAGAAGAAGTATTAGCCGCAACAGAAAAATTAAGCAAGGGATTGTTTCCACATGCTTTTTGTAAATTATATCCTGATTACTTGGGAAATAATTCCGAATTTGTAAATGTAATGCATGCTGATGGCGCCGGTACCAAAAGCATTCTGGCTTATTTATATTGGAAAGAAACTGGCGATACTTCTGTTTGGGCAGGGATTGCTCAAGATGCCATTGTGATGAATCTCGATGACTTGCTTTGCGTTGGAATTTACGATAACATCGTTTTTAATTCTACCATTGATAGAAACAAACATCTGATTCCTGGTGAAGTATTGGATAAAATCATAAACGGTACACAAGATTTCTTTGATTTATTATCAAATTATGGTGTCAATATTCATTACCTCGGCGGTGAAACTGCTGATGTAGGCGATGTGGTAAGAACGGTTGCTGTAAATGGCACTATGACAACCAGATGGCCTAAAAACAAAATCATCACCAATGATAAAATTGCTCCGGGTAACGTAATTGTTGGTTTGGCAAGTTTTGGCAAAGCCATTTATGAATCTGAATACAATAGCGGCATTGGCAGTAATGGACTGACTTCAGCTCGTCATGATGCTTTATCTAAACATTACGCCAATCATTTTAAAGAAAGCTACGATCCAGGAACTAATGAGGAAGTCGTTTATATTGGAAAAAATAAAATGACAGATGTCGTTAAGTTCTCTGATGATAAGTTTATTGAAGAAATCGAAATCGGGAAATTGTTGTTAAGTCCAACCCGAACCTTCGCACCTGTTTTCATGAAATTATTTGAAACTCATTTCGACAACATAAACGGAATTATTCATTGCAGCGGCGGCGGTCAAACGAAATGCATGAAATACATGCCTGGTAACTTTAAAGTAATTAAAGACAATTTGTTTGCACCTCCACCAGTATTTCAACTGATACAATCCAATAGCGGCGCTAGTTTGCGTGAAATGTACGAAGTGTTTAATATGGGTTGCCGCATGGAAATTTATTGCGATGAAAAATATGCACAAGAAATTATTGATATTGCAGCATCGTTTTCAATTGATGCGCAAATCATCGGAAGGGTGGAAGCAGATGTTAAAAAAACACTTGAAATCAGAATCGGGGATGAAGTAATTGTTTATTAAAGATTCAGCCTTTACATTTGTTTTTCAAAAATTGATAAAAAAGTAAATCTAAAAATATGTCTCGTTCTATTGTAGAGTTAACCAATGTAAATATTTATCAAGGTTCCAGTTTGATACTTGGAAATGTAAATATTTCTGTAGAGAAAGGTGAATTCGTTTATCTGGTGGGTAAAACCGGAACAGGTAAAAGCAGTTTGCTTAAAACTATGTACGGCGATCTTGAACTTACAGAAGGAGAAGGATGGGTTGCTGGTCATAATCTTAAAGAACTAACTTGGAAAACGGTTCCTTTTTTACGTAGAAATATAGGTGTTGTTTTTCAGGATTTTCAATTGCTTACAGATAGAAATGTAAATGAAAATTTGAAATTTGTTTTAAAAGCAACAGGCTGGAAAGATGAAAAATTAATGGATGAAAAAATCAGTGATGTGCTGGATAAAGTAAACCTCAAAACCAAAGGCTTTAAAATGCCATTTGAATTGAGTGGTGGTGAGCAACAACGTATTGACATCGCAAGAGCATTGCTCAATTCTCCGAAATTGATTCTTGCAGATGAGCCGACAGGTAACCTAGATCCAGAAACCAGTGACGAAATCATGCAACTGCTTTTTCATATTTGCAAGGATTATGACACTTGTATTGTAATGGCAACACATGATTATATGGTTATTAATAAATTTCCTGCAAGAACCATAAAAACAGAAAACGGAAAAGTGTTGGATAATGCTAGTATAATAGTGTAATCAGCGTCTCAGCGTTTTTATTATTATTGTATAATTCACCCAGGATTTGTTTTCTTTTGAGAATGTCTTCTTCTGTGAATGGCTTTTCGAAAAGTCTTAAGATTTCATTTGAGAATTCTTTTGCATCTTCAGCAAAATAGCAAGCATTCTCTACGGCAGTTCCTTCGGCAGCAGCTTTGTTTACAAGGCAATGTCTTCCATTAAATAATGCGTTGATTAATTTAAGTTTCACGCCAGTAGAATTATAAGAAGGTAGAATATTGACTTGTGCTTTTCTTATTAAATCATCTAATTCAAATTCGGATGGGTTTTCCACCAGACAGGTATTCAGTTGATGGTGAGCCGCTTTTTTTAATGAAGAAGATGGATTTTTTCCAGCCACCACAAATGGTATATTTATTTTACTGAAAATTTCTTCGAGTAACCATATTACAGCTTTCTCGTTTTCATTAACGGCTAAATTCCCATGATATAAACAGAAATTACCTGAGCCCGCTTTGCTATTTATTTGAGACCATGGAATGAAAACCGGAAGGAAATGAAGATCTTTTGCTTGAAAAACATTTTTATAAAGTGTTTCATCAGTTTTACTGACAGTTAGAAATGTAGCTTTTTGAGCCAATTTTTTTTCATATTTCTTTAATAAAATCGATTCAATGAAATAATACATTTTTTTTAAAAACCCTGATTCAGCAGCATAAAGATTTTTGTAATAACGATACTCAACGTTGTGCAAACGAACCAGCACTTTTCTATCTTTTAATTTCCCTTTGAAGAGATGATAGGTACAATGTATGCCTTCCAATAAAATGGGGTAATTGTCTTTTTCAAGATTAACCAGCAGGTTTTCATCGCAACGAGACAATACAATATATGGAATGGAATAGGGTAGGATTGATAAGTTTTTCTTTCGAGGATAATAGTCTACGGATTCGCAATAACGATTAAGCATAGGTTGCTCCGCGCGTTTGCTGGTGAAGCAATGAAGATGAATCTTGATGCCCAATTGGTGAAGTGTTTTTATTTTATAAAATAAATCCACAACGCCACCAAAATCGGCAGGCCAGGGAACATCATGTGTTACAATATGGAGATGTCTATCCAAAAATTTTCTTATAAAAAGCAATCAATATTTTCTCTTCGTTTTGCCAGCAAAGTTCTTTGGCGGCAGTTTTGCAATTTTCATGCAAAGACTTCCAACGAGATTCATCTTCAAGAAGCCGGCTTACGACTAATGCAATTGAATCAGGTTTAAGATCGTCTATTAAAACAGCAATATCGTATTTTTTATTCAATTCTTGATAAAGAGGATAGTCTACACAAATCTGAGGTGTACCTGAATGTGTGTAGTCAAAAAAACGATTGGCTAGGGAATAATAATTGCTTTTGGCGCCTTGCTCAAAAAGCGTAATGCCAATATATGACTTGCTCGTTATTTCCTGAAGAACTTCTGGTGAAAGCATGCCTTTGAAAAGGACTTTGTCTTCAACATGATGAATACGACACAATTCTTTAGCCTGATGCATGAAATTGCCATCGCCACAAATGATAAGTTTACTGTTGATGAATTTCATAGCAGGAATCAGTGTTTCAAAGCTTCTTCCTTCATTAACGGCACCTTGATATAAAATGTATTTCTCTTTTGGATGGGCAAACTTGGTTTCATTCAAAACCGCAATACTTCTGATAACTTTAAAATTCACATCATATAATTTCTTGAATTCTTCTG
>CALCNY010000061.1 GCA_937897585.1 uncultured Chitinophagaceae bacterium
GCAATAGTTGATGTTTACAACAGATGGGGTGGATTGGTTTATCATTCAGATAATTATCGTAACGACTGGGATGGTACTTCAAAAAATAAACCATTGCCAGATGCGACTTACTATTATGTTATCAAAGCTTATTTAACAGGTAACTCACAGCAGATAGTAAAAGGTAATGTTACGATTATGCGTTAATGTTAGTTGGGTTTTAAAAAATATCAATATCAAGAATAAAAATTAAAATATGCGAATTAAATTAATCATAGCTAGTTCAATTGGGTTTCTTTTGAGCACAAACGCTGTTCAAAGTCAGCAGATTTTTAAAGTGGCCCAGTTTGTAAAAAATAATTACTTGTATAATCCGGCTGCAGCAGGAGCTGAAGACAAATCTTCTGTTGGTGCGGTTTACAGAAAGATGTGGTCTGGAATGCCAGGTGGTCCACAAACAACGTTCTTGTATGGTGATCATTATTATGCTTCCCATAAAACAGGTGTTGGGATAGTTTTGTATACGGATAAAACTGGACCAACCAGTAGAACAGGAGGACAGATAGATTTGTCATATAGCGTAGATTTCAACAATGGTAAAAGATTGATGTTTGGTTTAGCCGGTATGTTCATGCAATACAGAATTGATAAAGCTTCGTTCAGTAATTATATTCCAAACGATCCTTTATTAGGAAGTGATGGAACAGAAATAAAAGGTGATGCTGCTGCCGGTGTTTACTATCGTTCTAATACTTTGAACATTGGCTTTTCTGCACAACAATTGTTACAATCTAAGTTGAATTTCATAAAATCTTCTACCAATACAGAAGGTAAATTGTATCGTCATTATTATTTAGCAGGTCACTACAACTGGAAGACAGATGATGAAAATACAATTGTGCCAAATTTTTCTTTGTCTTATGTAAGTGGTGCTCCGGTTGAAGCCGAAGCTGGTTTTATGATTGAACATAAGAAATTATTGTGGGCTGGTTTGGGTTATCATTACAAACAAAGTTTCACCGCTATTCTTGGAATTAATATTAAAAAACAATTAGCACTAGGTTACGCATACCAGCAATACAGAACACCATTAAGTGTTTTTGAAGATGGTGGTGCCGCTCATGAAATTTCATTGAGATATTTTTTGAGTAAATAGGATTTTGTTTTTGGAATTGTAGCGTTGATTACATTAGCTTTTATGAATACCTTTTTATTATTTAAAAATCCACGTAAATACAAATGCTTTTTTGCATTTGTATTTCTGCTTATAGCATGTGCCAAATCCAGTGCACAGGATTTTACAAATAGAGGTACTGATTTCTGGACAGGCTATGGCCCTCATGAAAAAATAAGCAGTGGCACCAGCGACATGACTTTGTATTTTACTTCTGATGATACAGCGACTGTTTACATTTACGTTGGAAGTACTTTGTTTCAGACATTGAGTTTGCCTGCCAATAGTATTACGGCTTCGAATAACCTTCCTGAAACTGGCGCAACTGATGCCAGATTACAAAACGAATCGGTTTACATCAACAAGGGTATTTACATTCACAGTACTTCACCAGTGGTTGCGTATGCTCAAATTTGGGGTAGCAAAGTAACCGCAACATCTATTTTGTTTCCGGTTAAAACATTGGGAAGAAAATACACTTCTTTGAATTACACGCAGCTTTCCAATACCAGCGGGATGAGATCTTATTTGTTTGTTGTGGCTACTGAAAATGCAACAACAGTTGAGGTGAAACCTATTGCTACTACCTCTGCAGGATTAGCAGCAGGTGTTTGGGCTTCAAGAACTTTAAACAGAGGAGATGTATGGTTAATTAAAGGAGGAACAGATGCCACTGACATGACAGGTACCCAAGTAAGGTCAGTGGCCAGCGGTGCTAATGCTTGCAAACCTATCGCCGTTTTTTCCGGTAGTCAGAAAATTTCTGTTACTTGTTCTACATCTTCTGCATCAGGAGATAATTTCTTTCAGCAATGTTTTCCGATTACAGCTTGGGGAAGATTTTTTGTAAGTGCGCCAACTGCCGGACTGAACTATTCAAATAATGTATATCGTGTGATGATCAATCCTGATAGTTTGTCGACAGTGGTGAAAGTAAATGGAGTGACGTTGCCGGGAGTAGTACCTGGTTTGAGCCCCGCAGTAAATCCATTGACTCCCGGAGTCGCTATCAATAGGACCAATAATTTGTACTATGAATTTGTAACAGGAGCACCTATTAAAGTAGAATCTACAACTCCTGTAATGGTGGCACAGTACATCACCAATAAAACAAATTGTGGCAATAACTTTTCTAGTATTGGAGATCCTGATATGGTTTACTTGAGTCCGGTAGAACAAACAGTTGACTCAATTATTGTATCTCCAGTGCCTACAGAAAATAATGATGCCACCAATTTTATTAACATCAACATGAAAACAGTTGATGTGCCCAATTTTACAATTAGAAATCAGGCTAATGCTTCAGTGCCATTTACATTCACTGTAAATCCGGCCGACCCTTTATATTCTTATGCGCAGATTCCTTTGACAGCAGGTTACTCAAGTGCTGTTTATTATAAATTAAAAACAACAACAGGCGGATTCAATGCTATCGCATACGGTTATGCGACGAGTGAGAGTTATGCTTACAATGCGGGTACAAATGTTCGCAATTTGAATCACTATCTAACCAGTGCCAATCCATTAGCTACCAGTGATTATACTCCAGTTTGTAAAGGCACTCCAACACAGATTTCTATCACACTTCCATATGTACCTACTGCATTGACCTATGATTTTTATAACAATCCCAATATTTCACCTAATAATATCATTACTGTAAATAACCCAACTGTTGATAGTACATATGTTTTGAATGGAACACCTTTGTATGTTTTTCATTTGTCAGGGTTGTATACTTTTAATAGCGTTGGAACTGCGCCAATACATGTATCAGCATCTAACCCATCCGGTGATGGATGCAATGGAGTTGAAGAGTTGAATTTTGATTTCGATGTAGTCGGTGGACCTTTTGCAAATTTCAACTGGAACTTTTCAGGTTGTGCAAGCAATCCTGTTTCTTTCTTAAATCAATCAACTGATACGGTTCATACCATTAACAATTGGCAATGGAATTTTGGTGATGCTACTGGAAGTTCTATTTTGGCTAGTCCTACATATACTTATGGTGCGGGTGGATCATACAATGTTCATCTCACCGTTATCAATGATCAAGGATGTTATGATGATACTACAAAGGTATTCACTATCAATAATAGTCCAAGCTCTAGTTTTACTTTTTCAGGAATTTCTTGTGTTGGGAATCCGATTACTTTTACTGATCAATCTTCAATATTAAATGGAAATATTGCTCATTGGTACTGGGATTTTGGAGATGGAACAAGAGATACTTTTTTAGTTTCAACAAATCCAGTTCATGCATTTACTACAGCAGGTTCTTATACAGTAACACTTATCGTTGACAATGCTAATGGTTGCAGGTCAACACATACAGAAACTGTTGTAGTGGGTAATCGTCCTGTTCCTGATTTTAATTTACCAGGAAATGTTTGTCTGCCTGGTGGCGCCGCTCTTTTTACTAACACCTCAACGGTAACGGGTGGGGGCAGTATGACTTACTCATGGAATTTTGGTGATGCTTCAGCATTAAGTACGCTAACCAGTCCTTCACATATTTATACCACAACCGGTCCATTCAGCGTTACATTGACTGCATCATTAGGAACATGTTCAAAAGATACGGTTAAGATTTTTAATACACTTTATCTAAAGCCTCTTGCGGCATTTAATGTTAATGCAGAAACTTGTTTAAATACATCAACAGTTTTTACCGATGTCAGTACAACATCAAATTCAACTATAAATACATGGAGCTGGAATTTTGGTGATGCAGGTGTTGCTGCAAGTCAAAGTCCATCACATACCTATGCAACCGCTGGCACTTATTCTGTGACATTACAGGTGACTACAGATAAAGGTTGCACAGATGATAGTATCAGAAGTATTGTTATCAATCCACTTCCCACCGCATCATTTACAATTAGTAATCCTAGATGTGAAACACAAGCAGTTACTTTTACAGATGCTTCAGTTGCTAACGCAGGAGTAATCACAGAATGGAGTTGGGATTTTGGAGATGGAAATACTTCAATAAGAAATGATGGGCTTCCATTTACCCATATATATGCAGCTGCAGGAAATTACACAGTTACATTGAAAGTAAAAACAGACAGAGGTTGTTACAGTATTTTTGCTACTCAGCAAATTACCATTCATAATATGCCAGTTCCGGATTTTAATTTCCCAGCTTCTCTTTGCTTTCCAGGAACTGTTGCTTTCACAAACATTACAACTATTGCAGATGGTACATTATCTCAAATGACTTACGACTGGAATTTTGGTGATTTGAATAACAGTACTTTATTTGCACCTTCACATGACTATAGTTCTGCGGGCCAATACAATGTAACACTAACGGCTACCAGCAATAATGGTTGCATCAAATCAATCACACATCCATTATCAATTTATGGTACACCTTTGGCAGGATATTTGGTAAATAATACAGGTAATATTTGTAGTAATCAATCTTTAAACATTACAAATACAAGTGTTGTAAATGGCTTGGGCAATGTTGTAGGAATTGAAATTTACTGGGATTATCTTGTAGATCCAACAAACGTTACTATTGATAATAGTCCTGTTGCAAATGGAACTTATAGTCATTCGTATCCAGTTTTTGGAAGTCCACTTACTAAAGTGTACCATGTGTTAATCAGAGCGAAAAATGAATCAGGATGTACGGATGATTATAGTGTGGATGTAACTGTTCACGCTGCACCTAATGTTGTATTTAATAGCATGACTGGAGTTTGTCAAGAAGCACCTGCATTTAATTTGTTGGCGGCAAGCAATACAACTTCATTAACAGGTATTGGCGTTTACAGTGGGGCGGGAGTAAGTAATGGAAATCTTTTTACTCCAGTCGATGCAGGTGTTGGAAGTCAATTGCTAACGTATACTTTTACAGGAGACAATGGTTGTGTTTCATCTGCATCATCATCGATAGTAGTGTTTCCAACGCCATTGTTGAATCTTGGTCCTGATAGAAATGTATTGGAAGGGAATTCCATTACATTAACACCCGTTGTCATTTCGGGGTCAGGTCTTTCATACTTGTGGAATCCCGGAACTTATTTAAGTAGCGTTTCAATTAGCAATCCTGTTTGTACACCAACCAATGATATTGAATATTTGCTTAAAATAGTTTCTGTTGATGGTTGTAAAAATGAAGACGGTATCTTTATTAAAGTGGTGAAAGACTTTATTGTGCCGAATACATTTTCGCCTAACGGGGATGGTATAAATGATTTGTGGAAAATTGAGAATTTGATTTATTATCCTAATCACAGACTTGAGATTTTCAATCGCAATGGTCAAAGATTATTTGAATCAACAAATTATAATGGAGAATGGGATGGCACCTTCAAAGGTAAGCCACTACCATCGGGGACTTATTATTATATCATAGATCTTGATGGTGCAAGAGCTCCAAAGAAAGGTTATGTAACAATCATTAGATAAAAAAAGAATTCGCATATGAGATTATTTTTATTTACGCTGGGATTTATGTTGATGTCGGTTTTGAGTGTTCATTCACAGCCCTACAACTACACATTGGAAGGATTTGATAATGCTATCTTTCCTGCAGCAACTCCCGGCCCAGCAGTTGAAACACAGTACATTTCTCCAACTGGGGCATGGGCGATATTTAAAGGTTATACAGTTAATAGTACAGATCCTTGTCCTAATGATGGTACTAACAGAGCTTTAAGATTTTTGGCCAACAATGCAGGATATGTTATTACACCAACTTTATTACAGGGTGTGGCTACTATGACTTTCAATTCAGGAAGAACTAATAGGAATATTACATATTATACTTCTACTGATAACGGAACTACATGGAGTGCGGCAAATATTATCAATTCAGGTACAACATCTTGCAACACATTGACTGTTACTTTAAATAGTGGAGTTATTAATAAAATTAAGATAGCCAATTTGCTTGCCAATGATGTTGGTATTGACAATGTACTGATTACTAGTTTTACAATTGTGCCGCCTCAAGTTACAACCACTGCTGCATCCTCTGTAACATTCACTACTGCTGTTTCCGGAGGGAATGTTACAAATGATGGAGGTGCACCTGTTACTGCAAGAGGAGTTTGTTGGAGTACTTCACCCAATCCAACTATCGCGAATTCATTGACATCAAATGGTACCGGCTTAGGAAGTTTTATTAGTAATCTGGCAGGGTTGAGTCCGGGCACAACTTATTATGTTCGTGCTTATGCAACCAATCAATCAGGAACGGGATATGGTAACCAAATAACTTTTACTACACCTGTTGCTACACCAACATTAACAGTAACTCCATCAAGTTTGGCTTTTGGAATTGTTTATCAAGGAGCATTCTCAACAGAACAATCATTTACGGTGAATGGTGTTTATTTATCACCTGCATCTGGTAGCATAACAATAACACCACCACCTGGATATATTATTTCTTTAAGCAGCGGCTCTGGCTATGCATCAAGTCTGACGATTCCATATACAGGAGGAACTATAGGTCCATTAACTATTTACATCCGTTTTGCACCACAAGTTTATGGTAACTATGATGGCAATATTTCGATTTCAGGCGGAGGTGCACCATCAGTGAATGTTGCTGTAACAGGAATTGGGTCGCAATTACCACAGTCGGGGACGCTCACTAATATGGGGGTAGATTTCTGGACAGGTTATGGATATCATTCCAGAATGAGCAACAATGACAATACGAACGGCTCTTGGTTGTCTTTGTATATTTCAGCTAAACAGGCAGCCACAGTTCGTGTATCCCTTCCCGGTATAGCAGATCCTTCATTTCCAAGAACGATTACAATTCCTGCGAATACTTCTGTAGAAGTGACGAATTTTCCTCAAGGAGATTTCAATAATAACAACGACAATCCAACCGGTCTTCCTGATGCGCGTTTATACTTCACCGGTATCACACCAAGAGGTATTCACGTTGAGAGTTTGAACGGTGTTCCTGTTGCAGTATATGAGCACACTTACGGAAAAGATGCTGCCGGTGCGATGTTGATTTTTCCTACCAACACATGGGGAGCCACTTACAACGTAGTTTCATTGGGAGGTAAATCAAACAGCGGTGTTCCCAATTCATTCTTCTTTGTAATGGCTGCTCAAGACCAAACGCAAATTGAAATCACACCAACTGCAGATATTATCGATTCTTCTTCAGCGACGTTATTCAACTCCAATACACCTGCTGCAAATATTTTGCATCCTGCAGGAGTACCTTTTACTGTTACCTTAAATAAAGGGCAGATATTTAATGCTATGGCAAGAATTGTAGGCTCGGGTAGCAGTGGTGAGTCGCAGGACTTTACGGGTACTTTAGTGAAAAGTACAGATTGTAATAATAAGAAAATTGCGGTTTGGGCTGGTAACGGAAGAACTTTTGTGAATACAGTAGGTTGTACCCAATCAAGTGGATCAGATAACATGGTACAACAAATGTTTCCTCGCGTAGCCTGGGGAACAAAATACCTGACCACACCTACCAAAACAATGGAGTACGGCATTTATAAGATTTGTGTGCTGGATCCTACGACACAGGTTTGGTTCAACAATGCAGCACATACAACACCACTAACAGGTCTAATCAATAATTTCTATTATCAAGTAGAAAGCAACATGCCTAATCTGATTGAGAGCGATAAACCAATCATGGTCATTCAATATGTAATTACCGGTAACTGTAAAAACAATACATTCGGTAATAATGGTGCCGGTGATCCAGAAATGATAATTCTAAGTCCTGTTCAGCAAGCAGTAAATAATATTTCTGTTTTCTCTGCAGCAAAAATGAACATCAATAATGGTGCTAGTTATATCAATGTGGTAATAAAAAATGCTGGTGTTTCAAGTTTTAAATTAGATCCTGCAACCAACCTGACAAATGTTTGTGATACAGGAGCTTCAAGCTTTACCGGAACTGCATATGCAAATGGAGGTACAATACCAGTGGCTAATGCCTTTAGACCTCATCCATTCGAGCCCGGATATTCTTATGCTAAATTTAAAGTGGCTAGTGGCTTATATCACAATTTAGTTTCTGACAGTGGTTTTAATGCAATAGCATATGGTATGGCTTCAGGTGAAAGTTATGGTTACAACGCAGGAACAGCCATTCGAGATCTCTCTGCAATAGTTCAGTCTTTAAATCCTTATGATACTATTCCAGGTAGTAAAACATGTAAAGGCAATCCTGTTCGTTTGCAAATAGCAGTGCCATATTTATCTAGTTCAATTGATTCTATAAAATGGGATTTAACTAATAACACAAACATCACACCCAATGGTATTTACATGCAAGTCAATCCGGTTCCGGTTCGAACATACATTGAAAATGAAGTCACTTATTCTGTTTATAATATGACAGTTCCGGTTGTGTTTAATGCTACAGGTGTATACAGAGTATTTGCTACCATTTATGGAACATTTTCAAGTGAATGCGGAAACTCTCAGCTGATTCCAATAGATATGGAAGTGGTTTCAGATACGGCAAGATTTAATTTTAGTACAACAGGATGTACCAGCAGTGTTGTCCATTTTACTGATACATCTGCTGCTTATAATGGAGGCTCAATTGTAAGTTGGCAATGGAATTTTGGAGATGCTACAACTTTCAATGGTCAAAATCCACCAAACCACACTTTTCCTGCTATAGGTATTTATAACGTTAACATTAGAACCATCAACAATATTGGTTGCTATGCTGATTCTACAAGAATTGTTGATTTAACCGGAGGTTTATTGGCAAATTTTGGAGTCGCACCTGATAGTATTATTTGTACAGGTAATACCATTACATTCTCTGATTCTTCTAGAAACACAGGGCCTTATGGGCCAATTACAATCTGGCATTGGAATTATGGAATAGGAGGAAATGTAAATGCCTCTTCAAATGCCAATCAAACTTATAATTACAACACACCTGGTACTTACACAGCTACATTGCAAGTCGAAACCGGTAATGGATGTTTGAGTAATATCGACAGTATTCATATTTCAGTAAATGCTGCGCCGGTGATAACACTTACATCTGCGACATCAACAACTAATCAGACGGACTGTGTAAATAATTTAGCCGCCAACATAACCTATGCTTTATCAGGCGGAGCCACAGGCGCCACTTTGAGCGGCACATTACCAGCAGGTATGACAGGTGGTTTTAGTGCGGGTGTATTTACGATTTCTGGTACACCAACAGTTACTGGTACTTTCAATTATACAGTCACAACAGTGAGCACATGTACTAACGTGTCGTTGAGCGGAACAATTACTGTGATTGCAACACCAACAATAACATTAAACACTGCGCCAGCTACAACTGCACAAACATTATGTGTCAACTTGGCTATTGCAAATATTGCCTACACCATTGGAGGAAGCAGTACTGGCGCTACAGTTACTGGTTTGCCTGCAGGTGTAACAGGCGTTTATAACGCTGGAACGTTTACTATAAGCGGAACTCCAACTGTTTCCGGTGTATTTAATTACACAGTTACAACAGTGAGTCCTTGTACGCAAGTTTCTTTATCAGGGTCAATTACAGTTAATGCATTGCCTACAATCACATTGACTACCGCAGCTTCTACATCTACACAAACAGTTTGTGCCAACAGCGCTATTGCAACTATTACATATACATTAGGTGGTTCGGCTACTGGTGCCACATTAACCGGGACTTTACCTGCGGGTGTTACTGGAACATACGCCTCAGGAGTATTTACAATTACCGGTACACCAACAGCAACTGGTGTTTATAATTTCACCGTTACGTCATTTAGTCCATGTACCAACGTTTCATTATCAGGTAGTATCTCAGTAAATGCTGCACCAACAATTGCATTAACATCATTAGCGTCAACAACTTCTCAAACAGTTTGTAACAATACTGCGATAACTAATATTACCTATGCAATAGGAGGTAGTGGAAATGGAGCAACGGTTACATCAACTTTGCCTCCAGGTGTAACAGGTACTTTCAATTCTGGAGTATTCACCATCAGTGGAACGCCTAATACAGCTGGCGCTTACAATTATACGGTAAGTACGGTGAGTCCTTGCGCCAACGTTTCATTGTCAGGAACCATAACTGTTTTGCCTCAACCAACCATCACGAGCTCAACTCCTGCAACACAATTTGTTTGTTCAAATATAGCTATTAGTGGTATGATATATTCTCTGGGCGGAAGTGCTACCAATGCAACAGTAACAGGTACTTTACCTACGGGTGTTTCAGGTAGTTATGATGCCACAACTGGAAATTATACTATAACCGGAACACCTACAAATACTGGTACTTTTAACTTTACTGTAAACACAGTGAGTGTTTGTACCAATACATCTTTGAGTGGGACAATAATTGTAAATCCGGGTCCAACTATTTCACCTGCTACATTGCCTGCTACAACAAATCAGACAGTTTGTAATAATGCTGCCATTACGAATATTAGTTACAATATCGGTGGAAGTGGAACGGGTGCAAATATTACAGGATTGCCTGCAGGTGTAACTGGTACGTATAATGCAGGTGTATTCACCATTAGTGGTACACCAAGCGTATCAGGTGTTTTCAATTATACAGTAAATACAGAAAGCCCTTGTTCGAATTTGTCTTTATCAGGAACGATTACAGTGTTGGCATTACCAACAATCAGCTTGAGTTCAACGGTGAATACAGATAATCAATCAGTTTGTGTGAACAGTTCAATAGCTTCTATTGTTTATACATTTGGAGGTAGTGTTACCAATGCTACTTTAACAGGAAGTTTACCTGCTGGTGTAACTGGAAGTTTCAATGCCGGTCAGTTTACCATAAGTGGAACTCCCACAGTTTCAGGCGTATTCAACTTTACGGTGAATTCAGTTAGTGTATGCGCCAACGTGAGTTTGAGTGGAACAATAACAGTGAACGCATTGCCTGTTGCCGCATTTACATTTAGCAATATCAGATGTGCAGGGGATGTGGTAACTTTTACAGATGCATCAACACCAAACGCTTCAGGAATTACTGAATGGCAATGGGTATTTGGTGATGCGAATAATCAAACGGTTACTGCTGCAGGTCCGATAACACATACATACACCACAGTTAATACTTATAATGTAGAATTAACCGTAACCAATTCAAATGGTTGTGTGAGTGTTATGACACCTATTCAAGTAAGTGTCAATCCAAAACCTAAAGCAGCTTTCAGTTTTACAGATGTTTGTATACCTAACGGCTCAGCTGTATTTACCGATAATAGTACAATCGTTACCGGAACTGTAAACCAATGGTCATGGGATTTTGGTGATGCTTCTCCAGCTGTTTCTGGTCAGAATCCGACTCACATTTACACAACAGGAGGTAATTATAATGTAACACTAACTGCAACTTCAGCATTAGGTTGTACTAAAGATTCAACAAGAGGAATTGTAGTTTACAATGCGCCTACTGCTTCTTACACAATAAATAATGTTGGCAATGTATGTAGTAATACTGCATTGAGCATTACAAACACAAGTGTGGTCAATGGTTTTGGAACGATCAATCGTGTTGAAATCTATTGGGATTTTACAGGTAATCCAGGATTGGTTATCACAGACAATACACCTACTGCCGGTGAAGTATATACGCACAATTATCCTGTATTTGGTTCGCCAGCAACCATTACTTATAAGGTGCTAATTAAGGCCTACAGCGGTAATGGATGTGTTGGAGAATATTTCCAGGATGTTACTGTTTATGCAGCACCAGATGTACAGTTCGATCCAATTAGCCCGGTTTGTCAAGAGATTCCATCAGTTACATTAACAACAGCTTATGATATATTTGGCAATACCGGCGTTGGTACTTACTCAGGAGACGGAATTACTGCAAGTCCGGTTTTAATTCCAGCGGACGCAGGTATAGGAAATCATACAATTAAATATCTTTTTATAGCGTCTAATGGTTGCCGTGATTCTGCAACTCAATCAATCAGAGTGAATCCAACTCCAATATTTGACTTGGGTCCAGATAGAAATATTCTTGAAGGTAACCAAGAGACATTAACACCGCTAACGGCAAACGGTAATGGCTTGAGTTATCTATGGAGTCCTGGCACTTATCTCAGTGCTGTAAATATTGCCGCTCCAGTGTGTACGCCGGTTAATGATATTACATACACGGTAAACGTTACTTCTGTGGATGGTTGTAAGGCAGATGATAATTTGTTTATCAAAGTTGTTAGGGATTTCATTGTGCCAAATACTTTCACACCAAATGGAGATGGTGTCAATGATTTGTGGAAAATAGACAACTTGTCATTGTATCCTGATCAACATGTTCAGGTATTCAACAGATATGGTCAGGTTGTATTTGATTCCAAGAATTATACTGATGCATGGGATGGAACAGTAAAAGGCAAGCCGTTACCATCAGGAACTTATTACTACATTATTGATCTTGGTGGCGATCGTAAAACCAAGAAAGGTTATGTAACTATTGTAAGATAATTAATGAACAGCATTGTAGAAAGCATTTTTTATATGAAAAGACTATTTTTATTTTTGATTAGCGGTATTTATTGTTTTGCTGCACAAGCACAACAGAAGCCTTATTACACACAGTATATACTAAATAATTACATCATCAATCCTGGATTCGCGGGTATTGAAAATTATACAGATGTGAAATTAAGTTACAGAAACCAGTGGCAAGATTTGGATGGCGCTCCTGTAACTACTTATCTAACAATTCATAAACCATTTGGGAAAACAGATGCTCGTTCAACACCAACTTCAATGCAATCAGCATTAGATAATCCTTATCTTAATTATGGAGATGAATTTTCTACACCATCAGCTCATCATGGAGTAGGATTGACTTTCATTTCAGATAAAACAGGTTATGTAAGTCGTAATACTTTCGGATTGACTTATGCTTATCACAAACCGATTTCACAGCAATTGATTCTTTCTGCAGGATTAACAGCTGGTTTTACAAATGTATCTATAGACCGTACAAAAATTATATGGGGAAGTTTAAATCCAAATGATCCGGCTATTGGTTACAATACTGGCGATCTAAGAAAAGTGATGCAGGAAT
>CALCNY010000062.1 GCA_937897585.1 uncultured Chitinophagaceae bacterium
AAAAAATTCGAGTTGATGTAAATGAATTGTGTACACTACAATAATTTTTGTGAAGTATAAAGTTGCCTATCCAGTCTATCCAGCTCTATCTAGTCTATCCAGCTCTATCCAGCCCTATCCATCCTAATGCAACCCCTTCTCACCCAAATATCTCTCTGCATCCAAAGCGGCCATACAACCACTGCCCGCTGCCGTTACGGCCTGACGGTAATTTTTATCTTGTACATCACCTGCTGCAAAAACACCTTCAATGTTAGTTTTGCTCGTTCCAGGTATAGTTTTGATGTAACCTGTTTCGTCCATGTCAATCCAACCTTTAAAAATTCCGCTGTTTGGTTCATGACCAATTGCAACGAAAAATGCGCTGACTGGAATTTCAGTTATCTGATTTGTTTGTGTATTCTTTATGCTTACCGCTTCTACTTTTTTCTCCCCTAAAATATCATGAGTAACAGAATTCCAGTAAACAGTGATGTTACTTGTATTTAATACCCTGTCTTGCATGACTTTACTGGCACGCATCTGGTCTCTTCTCACAATCATATGTACATGGGTACAAATTTTTGATAAATACAAAGCTTCCTCTGCTGCTGTATCACCTGCTCCTACTATAGCCGCTTCTTTTCCTTTGAAGAAAAATCCATCACAAACTGCACAAGCACTAACACCAAAACCATTCAATCTTTGTTCACTTGGTAAGCCAAGCCATTTAGCAGATGCTCCAGTCGAAATAATTACAGAATGTGCTTCCATCCATTTTTCATCATCAATTTGAACTTTCAACGGATGAGATGAAAAATCAACAGCTGTAGCCAAACCATAACGAATATCTGCCCCCATTCTTTTAGCTTGCTTTTCAAAATGCTCCATCATTTCCGGACCTTGAATTCCATCTGGATAACCGGGATAATTTTCAACCTCAGTAGTGATGGTTAACTGGCCTCCAGGTTGTATTCCTTGATAAAGTACGGGATGAAGATTAGCTCTTGAGGCATAAATTGCAGCAGTATATCCTGCAGGCCCCGAACCTATGATTAGACAGCTTACTTTTTCAGTTATATTTTTTTCCATTTTTCTATTGTTAGTTCTTGATGATTTTTTGTTTATCCAGCCTATCTAGCTTATCCAGCCTTATACAGCTTATCCAGCCTATCCAGTTTATCTATCCTATCCATCCTATCTCACCTCAAATGTACCATACCATGCCGCATACCCACAAAAAGCACCTAATGCTCCATTGGAAATATTTCCTATTACTTTATTGGGTTGAGCAAATGGATTTCCTATGCTTTGTAAAGAAAATTCCCAGGTATTCCAGAAAGTGTATGTTGCTTTATCGATATTACAAAATTTCAATGTTACAGTATCGCCTGCTTTGAATCCAAACTTTCCATCAGGATTGTTTCTGTCGATTCCGGGCTCAGCCATTGTAGTATAAGTTGTACCGTCTATTACTTCATCAGTAAATACAGAATTCCTTCCCGGCAGAAAAGGCTCGTCATTTCTCTTGGTAAAATACCTCAAATAATTTCCCAAGCCTGCAGGCTCTGTGGCTTTAACAAACATATTTCTCAATAAAGTATCCGTTTCGAAAGGCACTGGCTTAAAATAAACAGAATCCGGAAGCCAGGTTAAAGCTGGAATTTTTGTTGTTGCATTATATTCTAAACCATCAACTACAATTCTCAATGAATAATTATGATTCAATTCTCCATTAAAGGCAGTATTTAATGCAGCAGTATCAATGCTATAATAGTACGAATTAAATCCAGGACCTAACGGACGATTGTACTCTATTAATTTATGAGTAAGTGTACCATTTGATACATATACATCTGCATTGTGAATGAAAGAGGATTCGTATAAAGCCGGGCTTAACTGACTGAAATAATCTACACTTTTAGATAACATGACAACCGGAGCTTTTTCATTTTCAATTTGGGCATCAACAACCAATGTTGGTTTGGATGCATCTAAATTGAAATTGATATTTTTTTCGCAGGAAGTAAGAAAAATCAGGACTGCAATCCAACACATTTTATTCATGTTGCAAATTTATACAAAACTTATGTTGGTCGGTGATATTCATAAAAAAACCCCGAAAATTTCGGGGCTATATTTTAAAAAATTTTTATTATCCTAAATAAGCTTTAAGCGCTCCACTATAGCGAGCTTTTTGCAAGCGCTTTATAGCTCTTTCTTTAATTTGACGAATACGTTCTTTTGTCAAATCGTATTTCTGACCGATTTGCTCAATGGTAACTCCATTTTCTCCATCCAAACCAAAATAAGCATTTACGATTTCTGCTTCTCTTGGACTTAAAGATTTCAATACACGGCGAATTTCATTTTTCAATGAATCGTGCATAACGTCTTCATCAGTTTCGTCGCCGCCTTTTAGCAAATCTCCCATAGCCACATCTTCTGCTTCGTGAACCGGAGCATCCAATGAAGTATGTCTTGTATTAGACTGGAAAATGTTATTGATTTCAGTTTCGCTCATTTCAAGCAATTCTGCTAATTCTTCAGTTGATGGTTCTCTTTCATGCTCTTGCTCAAAGGCCATATATGCTTTATTAGCTTTGTTGTAAGTACCGATTTTATTTTGTGGCAAACGAACCAATCTACCTTGTTCAGCCAAAGCTTGTAAAATTGATTGACGAATCCACCAAACTGCGTATGAAATGAATTTAAAACCTTTAGTTTCATCAAAACGTTGAGCCGCTTTGATCAAACCCAGATTTCCTTCGTTTATCAAATCACTTAATGAAAGACCTTGATGTTGGTATTGTTTAGCAACCGACACCACGAATCTTAAGTTGGCCTGAACTAGTTTATCCAAAGCTCTTTGATCCCCCATTTTAATTTTTTGAGCCAAAATAGTTTCCTCTTCAGGTGTAATCATTGAAATTTTAGAAATTTCCTGCAAATATTTCTCAACGGCTTGTGAATCACGATTGGTAATCTGCGTAGCAATTTTGAGTTGTCTCATTTTTTGGAGTTAAATTCGGAATTAAGTGTGTGAAACTATGACAATCTTCTTGGAAGAATTGTTGCAAAAAGTAAGAAATATTTTAATATTCCGGTCACTTTTCAACAGCACACAAAGGTAATATTCAAAATTTGGATTTCATAGTGATTTAAAAAAAATAAAAAACATTTTTTTTACTGATTTTCATTTGATTGATATGTCAAAAAATCCCCATCTTAATTACAAGGCTTAATGCTGGAATTACTAAATTTTTTATTTGAATTTGCAATTGCTGCAGAATTTTTAAATTATTTAGAAAAGGGGGTTTAATAAGTATGGTTTCCGACAGTTAAATTCAAATCTTACATTTGCAACATGATTATAGATTTACGCTCAGACACTTTCACAAAACCCACTCCTGAAATGAAAGCCGCTATGATGGCTGCCGAAGTTGGAGATGATGTATTTGGTGAAGATCCTACAGTTAATAAATTAGAATCCATTTCTGCAACAATGTTTGGAATGGAAGCCGCTTTATTTTGTCCTAGTGGCACCATGACCAACCAAATTGCCATCAAATGTCATACGCAGCCAGGTAACGAAGTGATTTGCGAAAAGAATAGTCATGTTTACATTTATGAAGGTGGAGGTATTGCATTTAATAGCAGTTGTCAGGTAAAACCAATTGACGGAGACAGAGGCAGAATTAAAGCAGAACAAATTGAACCACTTATCAATCCCGATGACATTCACAAACCGGTAAGTTCTTTAGTTTCAGTTGAAAATACTTCAAATAGAGGCGGCGGCAGTTGTTATGAATTTCAAGATTTCATCGACATAAAAACTTTGTGTGATAAAAATAATTTGCATTTTCATTTAGATGGCGCTAGACTTTTCAATGCACTTGTTGCTAAAAATGAATCCCCTGCTGCTTATGGAAAAGTTTTCGATAGCATTTCAATTTGCTTGAGTAAAGGACTTGGCGCTCCTGTTGGCAGTTTGCTTTTAGGGAATCATGCTTTTATCAAACAGGCCAGAAGAACTAGAAAATTATTTGGTGGCGGTATGCGACAAGCCGGCTATTTGGCTGCCGCCGGAATTTACGCTTTGGAAAATAACATCAAAAGATTGGAAGAAGATCATCAAAATGCGAAAGCAATAGCCAATGCATTATCTAAAAAAGATTTTATTGGTGACATACTTCCGGTAG
>CALCNY010000063.1 GCA_937897585.1 uncultured Chitinophagaceae bacterium
CAAAAAAGAATTTGACATTGTTCTTTCCTGGACTCAATTTTACAGCATTGAATACACCAGCATATGCAATTGGATTTACATTCTCTCCGTTAATGATACATTTCCAATAAGGATAAATATTTTGTTGGTAAACTAAAGTATCAACATCTTTTGTATAAACAGTTATGTCTATCATGCTAGATTTGAAGCTATTTACTTTTAGTTTTTCAATAAGGCTGTCATTGGTACAAAACAGATAAGGCTTATATGAAAATACGCTTATAGAGTCTTTAAAAACAATCTTGGATGTATTGAGTTCAACAGGGTAATCCGCTTTAACTTCTGAGCCGATTTGTTTGTTATAAAAGCTCCAATTGCCAAGCACTTTCGTATAGTTTTGGGTTTCGTCATGACTATTTCTGTACACTGGTAAATCATATGGATTAGGAATACCAGCAGGTGATTTATGAAGAGCAGCTTGTACTTCGCTTACAGAAGCCTGCCCTGCTCCGGTAAATGGAACATTGAATAATGTAATTACAATCATTTCAACAGCACATACTTTTATTAACTCTTTGTATGTCCTTCTTTTTACATGAGTTCTCACTGAATTTAAGAATCCTAGTTGAATGAAACCTTGTAATATCAGAGCATCAAAAATAGAAATATGGTCGACAATGAATTTTAATTTTCCAGTGAGGCCTGGATATGAAAATATGCCCAAGCCATTAAAAATGATACTTTTTTGAGTAATAATAATTCCAATAATTCCAATGGCTAATAACCCCATCAAAATTATTTTTGTCCAGTTAAATACTTTGAAATGAAACTCTTCAGGTGAAGATTTTTCAATAATAAATTTATTCAAACTAAAAGCTGCAAAAAGTATAAAACATAGAATTACAAAAACCATAAACTCACCGGGAAGCCTTACAAATCCTATAAGCGGCAAAGTATTATAAAAAATGTATTTAGTAATACCACCTAAAGAAAGTAGTAAAAAGAAAATTCCAGCAAACAGAAAGAATTTTTGAAAATTATTTTTTTGTTGTTTTAAAGCGAATACAAAAAACATTAAAAGCGTGATTCCAAAATAAAAATTTCTCATGGAAATATCTGTTTTGAAAAAACCATCAGCTTTCATAGTGGCCATTGGAGTAAGCAATGAAATCAAACTTTGTAAATTGAAAGGATTTACGATGGCATCCAGGTTGTCAATTTTTTTGCCTCTTGTAATAAAAGGTACAATATCCGAGTAGCCAACTATCATTCCAATGGAAATAAGTAGCAGCAAGCCAATCATCCATGCGTTTTTCTTGATAAAAGATTTGGCTCTAAAGCTTTGTTGTTCTTCTTTCTTTTTATTTAGAAAAAAGAAAATAATATATGCAGCAAAAAAGTAAATTGCGCCGATGATCATTCCAGGGTGAGCAGATGAAAGGAATAGATAAAAAATCAGCGCACAAACGATATTATTTTTAAGGCTGAAGTTATTAATAAGTTGATTGTAACCCCAAAGACACCAGGGAAGAAAAGCGGCGCCACTAATCCAATTGAAATGTTGCAAATGCCCAACCATATAACCCGAACACATAAACGAAAAGCCGGCAATATAAGAAACAGTTTTAGTGAATTTAAAAGACCTGCATAGTTGATACATGCCGACCCCAGCTAAAATCAGATATAGTAAAAGCTCAGCAGTAAATGTGTATGCATTGTATGTAAAAAGTGAAGCAAAGATCCATGTGAATGGACTGTAAAAACCACTATTCATATCTCCATACTGTGGCAGACCGAAATTAATATATGGGTTCCACCAGGGAAAATCATTACTGTGTAAGGCTTCACTGATAAAAAATTTAGAAGGAAAATAGCCACCAAATGCGTCGTTTTTCAAAAAAAACATAAATGAACTAATAGGGAGATACGCTACAAACATGATTCCAACAAAAACCATTATTGTTTTTAATGATATCTTTCTAGATTTCGATTTTCTTTTAACTTGCATTCGATAAAAATAAATAATTCTGAAAAAATGAGTGAACGCACATTTGATAATTTCGATCAACACGCCTCACAATACCGCAAGATACACTCTCAGAATGTAAAGATATCAGGTGCAGATAGTTTTTATTTTGCTGCTCATAAAGTTGACATGCTCAAAGATTTTGAAATTAATAATCCAAAAAGGATATTAGATATGGGCTGTGGGGATGGCGCTGTTGAAATGTTTCTTGAAAAAGAATTTCCATCCTTTACAATAAATGCTATTGATATTTCAACAGAAAGTATTGCCTTGGCAAAAGAGAAAAAATTAGCAAGTACTACATTTGAACAATACGACGGAAAAAAAATACCTTACGAAAATGAAAGCTTTGATATCGTAATCATTGCGTCAGTACTACATCATATTGAATTCAAAGGTCATCATCAATTTTTACAGGAAGTGAAAAGAGTTTTAAAAATAGGAGGTAGGTTATATATTTTTGAACACAATCCTGCTAACCCAATTACCAGATATATTGTTAGAACTTGTGTATTTGATAAAGACGCAAAATTGCTCAAAGCTTCCTATGCACTAAACATGCTTAAGGAATGTGGGTTTAGTAAAATGACAAGAAAATACCTGCTGTTTTTTCCTAGAATGAATTGGCTGAAGCCTTTGCATAAAATTGAAAGACACATGCATAGCATACCTTGCGGTGCCCAGTACATGATAAGAGCTGAGAAATGAACATCAGCAGTTTGATTTTTTAATGACATATAATTGTCGCTGCTTCACGTTGTCGTTAATACGACTGATATATTCTCCGATAATGCCAATGCTTAATAATTGAATGCCACCCAGAAATAATACTGTGACCATGATGGAAGTCCAGCCCGTAATCGTTTGATGCCAAAAATATTTTGCCATCAACACGTAGATAATCATCACAAATGAAATCAATGAAACCAAAATGCCGCTGATGCTGGCAAATTTTAAAGGGAAATTGGAGAAGCTGGTAATGCCATCAATCGCAAAACGCAACATTCTTTTATAGCCGAAGTTTGAATTTCCTTTTTTTCTGCCTTCTCTCTCATATTCAATATAAGATTCTTTAAAACCGAGCCAGGCAATTTGTCCTCTTAAAAATTTAGATCGATCATTCATTTTCAAAAGCTCATCAGCTACTTTTCTGTTGATGATTCTAAAGTCACCAGTGTCAACAGGAATTGAAATAGAGGTGATAGAATTTAATAGTCTGTAAAAAATGGCGGCTGTAGATTTTTTTAAAAAAGACTCTCCTTTTCGGATTTTTCTTTTCGCATATACAACATCGTTACCTTCATTAATTTTATTCCAAAGGTTTTCAATTTCTTCCGGAGGGTCCTGTAAATCTCCGTCTATCAAAACGATTGTATCACCAGATGATTTTTCAATGCCTGCAAATAATGCTGCCTGATGCCCGAAGTTTCTGCTGAAGCTGATGAATTTTATATTAGATGCTTCTTGTGCTATTTTCTCAATAACTTGAAGTGTATTGTCTGTACTTCCATCATCAACTAGAATGATTTCATAACTGCAGTTGATTTTTTGACATACTTTCTTTAAACGATTGAATAGTTCATACACGTTTTCTTCTTCATTCAGTAATGGTGCAATTATGGAAAGTGTTATTTTCAATACTTTATTTTTTTAGGAAACTTGTTGGATTCTGTTTACGTATTTTCCAATCATATCAAATTCAATATTCACAATGGTTCCAATCTTTATGTAAGAAATATTGGTATGATGATATGTATAAGGAATGATGGCAACGGTGAATTCATTTTCCTTTACATTGAAACACGTAAGGCTGGTCCCATTTATGGTAATCGATCCTTTTTCAATGATCAGGGCGGCAAATTTTTTATCAAATTGAAATGAATATTCCCAACTTCCATCTCTTTCAGTCACATTTATGCAATTTGCAGTAGTATCCACATGGCCTTGTACAATATGTCCGTCAATTCTGCCATTAAATTGTAGACATCTTTCAAGATTGACAACCGTGCCAATTTTCCAGGTTTCCAGGTTGGTTTTTTTTAGTGTTTCTTCAATTGCGGTAACCACATGGGTGTTGTTTGCTACTTGTTCTACAGTAAGACAAACGCCATCATGACTAATACTTTGATCTACTTTTAGCTCATGTGAAAGAGGCGACTCTATTTGAAAACTGCGGTTGGTTCCGTTGATGATAATATCGCTGATAATGCCTTTTTGTTCTATTATTCCTGTAAACATGCTCAAATTTCGGATTTTAATAGAGATAATTTTTTATTTTGTAAATAAATCTTCTATATTTGCCTCCCGATTAAAAATATTATTTCACTAAAGGAGGTATTTACAACATGTTAATTATTGATTCAAAAGACTGCGAAAACATCGACAAGGCTCTCAAAAAGTACAAAAAGAAATTTGAGAAAAGTCGTATTTTATTGCAACTGAGAGAAAGACAGGCTTTCATTAAGCCGTCTATCAGACACCGCACTAAAGTTTTGAAAGCA
>CALCNY010000064.1 GCA_937897585.1 uncultured Chitinophagaceae bacterium
CGATCTTCTTCTTTTGTATTGTGTTTGCAAAAACTAAATCTCACTGTAATTTGATTTGGATTGGAATTGATAGCACGAATAACATGACTGCCCTCTTCCGCTCCAGAAGCACAAGCCGAACCGCCACTAGCGCAGATATTGTTGATATCCAGATTAAACAACAACATTTCAGATTTTTCTGTTTTAGGAAATCTTGTACTTAATACTGTGTATAATGATTTACCATTCACATCGCCATTGAAATCAACGCCTTTTATGTTATTTAATAATTGAGATTGCATATATTTTTTCAATCCCAAGATATATGCACTGTCTTTTTCAAAATTCTCTGTTGCAATTTCCAATGCTTTGGCGAAACCCACAATGCCGTATAAATTTTCTGTTCCTGCGCGCATGTTTCTCTCTTGCCCACCTCCAAAAATAAACGGTTTGATTCTTACATTTTCGTTGATGTACAAAAGTCCCACACCTTTTGGACCATGAAATTTATGTGCAGCACCGGTGATAAAATGTACTGGTGTATTTCTTAAATCAATCGGAAAATGCCCAACTGTTTGAACCGTGTCTGTATGAAATAATGCATTGTATTTTTTACAAAGATTCCCTACTGCATCTATATCCAGGATATTACCGATCTCGTTGTTGGCATGCATCAAAGAAACGAGTGTCTTTGCTTTACTATGAGATAATAATTTCTCTAAGTGTTCAAGATTGATATGTCCATCGGGTAGCAATTTTACATAACTGACTTTTACATGTTCTGTACTATCGAGATGTTCAACTGTATGTGTTACGGCATGATGCTCAATTGGAGATGTGATAATATGTTCACAGTGTAAATCTCTTACTGAAGTTTGAATGGCAGTATTGTTACTTTCTGTTCCGCCGCTGGTAAAGAAAATTTCTGAAGGATGTGCATTTATATTTTTTGCTACTGACTTTCTTGCTTGTTCGATGGCTAGTTTGGATTCTCTGCCGTAAGAATAAATAGAAGAAGGATTACCAAATTTCTCGGTCAGATAAGGCATCATGGTCTCCAGAACTTGGGAATCCAATGCAGTAGTAGCGGCATTGTCAAAATAAATCCGGCTCATAAGTTTATTGGTTTAAGCATAATGCCTAAATTATCGACTCTTGTATATCTCTAATCAATCTCATCGCGATATTATCGGCAGTAGTTTCAAAATTACTTTCTGCATAGATACGGATTATAGGTTCAGTGTTGCTCGTGCGAAGATGTACCCAATCATTATCAAATTCAATTTTCAAACCATCTTCTGTGTTTACGGGCTGAGATTTATACTTCTTTTTTATTTTATCAAACACAGATTTCACATCAATATTTTGCTCAAGCGTGATTTTATTTTTGCTGATAAAATAATCAGGGTAAGTATTTCGAAGTTGTTTGGTTGTTTTTTTGGATTTAGCCAAATGCGAAAGGAAAAGAGCTATTCCAATTAATGCATCTCTTCCGTAATGAAGTTCGGGAAGAATAATTCCGCCGTTGCCTTCGCCGCCGATTACAGCATTTACTTCTTTCATTCGGTTAACCACATTCACTTCACCAACGGCACTTGAAAAATATTCACCTTTATGCTTCAGCGTTATGTCTTTAAGTGCTTTGGTTGAAGACATATTGCTTACCGTATTGCCTGGTTTTTTACTCAACACATAATCAGCCACTGCTACTAAAGTATATTCTTCTCCAAACATAGACCCATCTTCGCAAACAAAACAAAGTCTGTCTACATCAGGATCAACAGCAATTCCCAAATGTGCTTTTTTTGAAACAACAGCACGGCTTAATTCTGTAAGATGTTCGGGAAGTGGTTCAGGATTATGGGCAAAATGGCCAGTGACATCTTCATTGATAACGATAATATCTTCTACTCCCAATGCTTTTAATATAGCAGGGACTGCCAATGCGCCAGTACTGTTTACCGCATCAACAACAATTCTGAAATTTGAATCTGTGATGGCTTTTTTGTCTACCATTTTATTCAATAAAATAGCATCAATATGAGCCGCCAGCATATCGTTGTTGGCTTCTATATTTCCCAGTTTATCTACATCAGCAAAATTGAAAGCTTCTTGTTCAGCTATTTCTAAAATCAAACGACCTTCATCACCACTAATAAATTCTCCTTTGTTATTGAGTAGTTTCAACGCATTCCATTCTTTAGGATTATGGCTTGCTGTAAGAATAATACCGCCATCTGCTTTTAAAATGGTTACCGCCATTTCTACGCTAGGTGTAGTACTGAAATCCAAGTCTATGACATCTATTCCTAAAGAACATAATGTAGAACTCACTAGACTTTTAACCATCTCACCGCTGATACGTCCATCTCTACCTACAACAACTTTGAAGTTGTGTTTGGATTTCTTTTTTTCAGAAGCCTGCATTAGCCAGGTTCCGTATGCAGCAGTAAACTTAACAACATCAGGTGGGGTGAGGTTATCTCCGGTACGGCCTCCTATTGTTCCTCTGATTCCAGAAATGCTCTTGATCAATGACATGTAAATCCAATTTTTTGGATTACAAATATAACAAAGTGTTGCGAGTTAATGACATCATTAACAAACATCATTCATGAATTTGCATGACCTAAAGCCAAATAACAACCCAGGATAATTATAAAATCAATAGAAATTAAAAAGTAAAAAATCAAAATTTAAAAATGAATATTCGTCATTTTTTACTTTTTACTTTTAAATTTTGAATTAATAATATACCCCGCTTTAAAATGAGTACTTTTTTTAAATTGCCAAAGCTTAATTTTGCAACATGCAAGAAAACTGGTTCAAAGATTGGTTCAATTCTCCTTATTACCATATTTTATACAAAAACCGAGATGAAAATGAGGCCATTACTGTGATTGACCAACTTATCACTCAATTACAAATTCCTAATCATTCAAAAATAGTTGATATCGCTTGTGGTAAAGGAAGACATGCCTTTCATCTTGCTACCTACCCATACGATGTGACAGGTATCGACCTCAGTGAAAGCAGCATTGCAGAAGCTCTTGAAAATGAAAAAGAAAATCTTCATTTCTACACCCATGACATGAGGTTACCTTTCTGGATTAATTATTTCGATTACGCTTTCAATTTTTTTACAAGTTTTGGTTATTTCAAAACCAATAAAGAAAATGAAAATGCCATCCGAACCATTGCTCAGTCTTTAGTTAAAGGTGGGTTTTTCATTATCGATTACATCAATTCAGATTATGCAGCATCACATATTGTTCATAGTGAAGAAAAAAATATAGACGGCATCAAATTTTCAATCATTCGTTGGCATGACGATCATAAATTTTACAAGAAAATAATTATTGACGATCCCGCAGTATCTAACTCTATGGTATTTGTGGAGGAAGTACAAAAATTTAATGCCGGAGATTTTGAAACATTATTCAAAATGCACGGACTTCACATAAAAAACATTTACGGTAATTACGATTTCAGTCGATATGAGGAAAATGAATCTCCAAGGATGATTATTGTAGCGGAGAAATTATAAAAACTCTTTTGCCTGAAACCAATTCATGGATATGAAAATGTAAAATGTAGAATATCCAATGTAAAATGTAAAAGTGGGATTTGAGCCCCCTAAATCCCCCAAAGGGGGAATTGGCATTTCGAAAATAAATCCATCATTTTCTCATGAAAAGCCTCACCCCCAACCCCAAGCCCCCTCAATCCCCCAAAGGGGGAAATCCATGAGAGGGGAGTAAAGAGTATTTTTATTAAAAAACAATTCGTGAATTTGTGGAGACCCAAAGCAAAACATAATCAACTTCCCCCCTGGGGGATTGAGGGGGCCTACAATTCGTGAATTCGTGGCTATCCCTCTTTTTATTTCTTCTCATTTTTATTATTCAACAACATCCATCTCGAAGTTTCGTAAATAGCTGATGTCAACAACGAATAATGATTTTTCAACGAATCAGTTTGTTCTTTTGTTAATGCTGGCAATCCTGATTTTACTGGAACCAATTCTTCTTTTTTGATTCTAATATTTTTTCTATAGAAATAATCATCGCCTACCACTCCAATCCAACCTGGAGCGTGATAAATAATGAATGCTGCATTATCCTTCTTCTCAACTTTAAGCAAATCACGGCCCATTGTCGTATTCAAATAAGGCTGCTGAATCATTCCTGCAATTGTAGGTAATACATCTATTTGTGATACCGGTTCTTTGTGCAATTGTGGACTCAACAAATAAGGTGCATAAAATAAAAGTGGTATGTGCTCATCACTCAAACGCTGTTCTGTCCAGGCGTTTGGATATACTGCTGAAGCATTTCCTTCCACACCATGGTCACCAACAAAAACAAAAATGGTATTATTGAAATAACTTTCTTTACTGGCTGCTTCAATAAACTTACGGTAACAGTAATCCGTATACGCAAATGCGTTGTACTCCTTCAATGATTCAAATCCATTTTTTTTGAGTTCCTCATCTGAAATTGTCTGCTGAATAAAATCATTGTCTTCTAAGGGAATATCAAACGGCCGGTGATTATCTGCTGTTTGGATGATAGCGAAAAATGGTTTGTTCTGTTTGGCCAACACACCATTAGCTTCCAAAAAAAGATTCTTATCACTGATGCCCCACACATTCATTTTGGGCGACTTGTAACTTCCTTCTTCAAATATTTTTACATCATTGATATTTTTAATCAGGCCACTAAAATTATTAAACTGACTACGTCCACCAATAAAATAATATTTATCATAACCTTCAAAATCATTGATGATCGTTCGTTGATTTACTGATGCTTCATTTCTGGTTGCAAACTTACTGAGCTGAACATCAGGTATTCCTGTAATGGTAGCAAATACACCTCTTGCTGTACCGAAGGTTGGAGAAAAACACCTGTCAAAGAAAATACCTTGCTTACATAAATTATTGAAATAAGGAGTGGCGTTTAATTCATTTCCACTCATGCTACTTTTATACATACTGAAACTCTCACAAATGACCAGCACCACATTGGGTTGGCTTTCGATGGCTTTGCTATCGGGATGTAAAACTCTACTGTAATTGAAAAGTTTTCTTTCAGATGGATCGATGTTTAAAAAACTAGCAATAGTCTTATAATACAAGTTCTGACTCGTATTATAATCAGGATCACGGAAACTTAATGTGGTAAAAAAATTCTGTAATGGATTCAAGGCCAAATTACTCTTAAACTCTTCATTCAATCGAAATGCCCTTAAGAAATTTAGTGGAGCAGCTGTCAAAAAACCATAAATGAACCAGCTCATCAATAACAATGCAGCTATATGCCATCTTCTTCTATAATCGAATTTGTGAATGTTGCTGTTGTTATCTTCTACAACCACATGCGTTTTAGTAAACAACTTATAGATCACCAAAACAGCAACTACCAAAGAAACCAGAATCCAAACAATGGGATAACTCTGCCAAACCATTTCCAAACTTTCTTTAGGGTCTTCTGCAAATATGAGTGCATCTGCATTGAGTCTGGCATTGATATACGCAAACTGTCCAAAATCGGCACCATAGAAAAACAACACCAATAAAGTAATGATGCCCAAATAAATCGTCCAGATTTTCTTCATTTTTTCACTATAAAATGGCGACAATTTATAGTAAGTTGAGAGAATGATGATGGGTGATAACACAATGGCAATCCATCTCAAATCATACTTCATACCCAGCCAAAAAGATGGAAGCAATTCAATCAATCCAATTGATTGTGGTTTAAAACAAACCACAGTAGCCATTCTGAATGCGGTAAAAATAATCAGATAAATAAAAAACAATCTAACAATCCACTGTATTGTTTTTGGCACACGCCATTCTATCAGCATAATTTTCTTAAAAATTAAATTTGAATTGAATCCATCAACGTTTGAACAAACCGTATTTAATAATACAATGTATGGCTCTAAATCCGTCTTTCCATCCAATTTTTTTGCCTTCATCGTATGTGCGACCGTAGTAAGAAATGCCCACCTCATAAATTCTTATATTTTTTACTCTTGCAATTTTTTGAGTAACCTCAGGTTCAAACCCAAATCTTTTTTCTTCTAAACGCAATCCTTTAATAATATCTGCTCTAAATAATTTATAGCAAGTTTCCATATCAGTGAGGTTCAAATTAGAAAAAGCATTTGATAACAAGGTGAGCATTTTATTGCCAATTGTATGCCAGAAGAACAAAATTCTATGTGGCTTCCCGCCAATGAAACGACTGCCATACACCACATCAGCATGTCCGTTTATTATAGGTTGAAGTAAAATATTAAACTCATGAGGATCATATTCTAAATCTGCATCTTGAACAATGACATGACTTCCTGTTGCTTTTTCAATGCCGGTATGAAGTGCGGCACCTTTGCCTTTATTTTTTTCGTGCTTAAAATACATGATGGCTTCTTCTTTGTGATTTGCCATGAAATTTTGCACCACAGTTTCAGTTGCATCCGTTGAACAGTCGTTGACAATAATGATTTCCTTTTGAAAACCACCAATTAATTTTACTTCCAAAATTTTATTAACTGTTTGAGCAATTGTATTGGCTTCATTATATGCGGGTACAACTATAGAAAGTTTGTTCATTATAAAACTAATTAGTTGATGAAATCTAAAATCTAAATAACAACTATTTAATATTTGTTTTTGATTTTTGCACAAAGTAAACAAGTTAAAATTATAAATCTTTAATTTTATCGTTCAAATTGTGATATACAAACGAAATGTTTAAAAAATTTATCAGTTTAGATAAGGATCTTTTTTCGATAGTTAATCAAAAATATACCAACTCTTTTTTTGACATCCTAATGCCGATTGTTCGTGAGCCTATGGTTTGGATTCCTTTTTATTTGTTTCTTGTCATTTGGTCTTTATTAAATTTCGGAAGAAAAGGTTTGTATTGGATTTTATTTTTGGGTTCAACTGCGGGTGTTACTGATTTAATCAGCAGTAAAATTATCAAACCCCTTATCGGAAGAATCAGACCATGTAATGATATTGAGCTAGCAGAAACCATTCGAATTTTAGTTACCCATTGTGGACAAAACGGCAGCTTTACTTCATCCCATGCAGCCAATCATTTTGGATTAGCTATGTTTTTATTTGTGACTTTACATAAAATAATGGGCCATTCCGCCTATCTCTTCTTCCTTTGGGCTGGTTTGATTTCATATGCACAAGTATACGTTGGTGTTCATTTTCCTTTTGATATAATAGGTGGAGCTATTTTAGGTTGTTTAATAGGACATGCTTCTGGCAGATTTTTTAATAATAAATTGGGTGGGCTCAACTCATAAACAATTGATATGAAAAATAAAGAACTTTTTGGATGTGGATTTTTATTATTGATTGTTTACCTAATCGGATTTCAGATAAACATTATGGATATTGACGCTGCTCAATATGCTTCAATCAGCAGAGAGATGTTGGATAGTGGGAATTTTTTACATGTATTTGACCAAGGTAAAGATTACCTCGACAAACCTCCGTTTCTGTTTTGGATTAGTGCTTTGTCTATGAAATTTTTTGGCATTACCAACTTCGCTTATCGCTTGCCATCATTTCTATTTGCATTGCTGGCTGTATTCTCAACCTATCGTTTTTCAAAATTATATTACGAGCAAAAAGCGGCAGTGCTTGCTGCTTTAATATTGGCTACCAGCCAGGGATTTTTCTTAATGAACCACGATGTGAGAACGGATACCATTCTTATGGGATCTGTTGCATTTAGTATTTGGCAACTCGCCTGCTGGTTCCAGCAAAAGAGATTTCAATATTTAATTTGGGGTTGCATTGGCATTGCTGTTGGGATGATGACAAAAGGACCCATCGCCATCATAGTTCCAATATTGGCATTTGGTTCGCAATTAATTTTGACCAAAGATTTTAAATCAATTTTTAAATGGCAGTATTTGATAGGAATATTAATTATTGGCATTTTACTATTACCCATGAGTATTGGATTGTACCAGCAATTCGACTTACATCCTGAAAAAATAGTTAACGAAAAAAGCCATGTTTCGGGTATCAGATTTTTTTACTGGACACAAAGCTTTGGAAGAATTACCGGAGAATCTGTATGGAATAACAATGCGAATATATTTTTTCTGATACAAAATATGATGTGGTCTTTTCTGCCTTGGATCATTATTTTTCTATTGGCATTCATTAATAAAACTACATCCATTTTACGCAATCGACTGAAACTCGATAATAATAGTGAGATCATTTCTTATGCTGGTTTTTTATTAACCTATCTGGCATTAGGCATGAGTAAATACCAATTGCCACATTATATTTTTGTTGCCTTCCCTTTTGCAGCTATTATCACAGCTAATTATTTAAACGAAAAAATAAATGACCTGAAATCAAATACTATATTGAAAAGATTGAGCAGTTTTCATTTTATTGTATTTAACTTACTCTGGGTTGTACTAATTGTTTTACTTGGATTTACTTTCAAATCCATCCCACCTGTTATGGCTATTGCTGCAGGTATTTTATATGTTGGATTTGTATTTATTTATGTAAAAAAACGCCAATCAAAATGGAATGTGGTGTACTTAGGTTTGTACACCGCCATTGGACTTAATTTCTTCCTCAATCTATCCTTTTATCCGGCTTTACTAGAATTTCAAGCAGGAAGTAATGCAGGAAAGTGGATCGCATCTCATCATATTCCTGCAAATAAAATTTCTGCATATCAATATGAAACATGGAGAAGTTTAAATTTTTACGCAAATGGAATAGTATTTCATAAAGACAGTGTCAATCAATTTCAAAGTGGTGAATTTGTGTTAACCAATAAAAATAAAG
>CALCNY010000065.1 GCA_937897585.1 uncultured Chitinophagaceae bacterium
GTTAATGCACAAATTGTAGATCCTCTAAAATTAAACAATACGGTTGCAAAATATTCTGCTTTATTAAATGCAAGTGCATATTATCCTAAATGGATGGAAAAGAAAGATGGTGAAGAAAACATTGCCTTCAGTAATATTTCATTTGTAACTGTACCATATACAGAAATCAATGACAGCACCATAAAAGTAACAGATGAAGATGTAAATAATTATGTAAGTAATCACAAAGAGCAATTCAAACAAGAAGCTGGCAGAAATATTTCTTATGTAGCTTTTTCTCAGTTACCTTCTTCTGAAGATAGTTCTGTTGCATTCAATTCTTTGTCTCAATTGAAAACAGAATTTGAAAAAGACAGTAATGCAAAAGCATTTGTTGCCAGAAATGTATCAACGATAGATTTCAAAGATGATTATACAACAAAAGCAAAGTTGAATCAAATATTTGCTGATACATTAACTAAGCTTGCTGTTGGTGGCGTTTTTGGTCCATATGTTGACAAATCAAATTATGTATTGGCAAAAATGCTTGGTACCAAACAGTTACCTGATAGTGTAAAAGCAAGACACATATTAATTGGAACGAACAATCCTCAAACAGGACAACCTACTATGTCTGATTCTGTTGCTAAAAAATTAGCTGATAGCATTTACAATGCAATTCAGTCTGGTTCAGATTTCACAGCACTGGCATTACAATTTTCTACTGATCAGGGAAGTAAAATTAAAGGCGGCGATTTAGGAACATTTAGTTATGGAACAATGGTACCAGAATTTAATGAATTTTGTTTTACTAAACCTGCAGGATCAAAAGGTGTTGTAAAAACAGACTTCGGTTATCATATCATTGAAGTAATGAACCAGAAAGGATTAAATACAGCATACAAAATTGCTTATTTAGGAAAAGAAATTGCAGCAAGCGATGTAACCATTAATAAATCAAGTCTTGAAGCAACAAAAGCTTCTGCTATAAAATCAAAAGAAGAGTTAGAAAAATATATTGCTAAAAATGGTTTGAGTCTTACTGCTGTTCCTAGTATGATTAAAGAAAACGATTATCAAGCTGGAGCACTACAAGATGCAAGAGCTGTTGTAAGATGGGCATTCGAAGCGAAAAAAGGTGATATAAGCGAACCTTTCAGCGTAGGAGATCAATTCATTGTAGCTGTTCTTGATAAAATTAATGATAAAGGTGTACAAGATGCTACTACAGCAAGACCAGGTTGCGAAGCGATTATCCGCAACAACAAAAAAGCAGATATCATTAAAAAGAAAATAGGCAACAATCCAACATTAGAATCAGCAGCTTCAGCATATGGCAAACAAATCCAAGGTGCTGGTGCAGATTCAACCATTACGTTCAATGCTCAAATTATCAATGGCGTAGGAATGGAAGCCAAAGTAATTGGTGCTGCATTTAATAAAGAATATCAATCAAAAGTTTCTCCATTAATTGATGGAACGACAGGCGTGTTTATTGTAAAAGTAAATTCAATTCAAAACAAACCAGCTGAAACACCAGAAGCAGTTAGCGCACGTGCAACTTCAAAAATCGGAAACATCAGAAGTCAAACAAACGGCTGGTACGAAGGATTGAGAAAACAAGCGAATATCGTTGATGAAAGAAGCAAGCATTATTAATAAGCATTTCGTTAATCGTAAATAATTTGTAAGTCGGTCTCTAATCAGGCCGACTTTTTATTTTAATTTTACAGCATGTCTGAAGAATTTGTAAATAAGGTTGCAGAAAGTGGAATTATAACAATAGACCTGGAAAAATATTTTCCTAAGGAGGATGTTGTAATGTTTGATATCAAGGATTATTTATTTATGGGCTTGATATTAAAAGAGAAAGATTTCAGACAGGCACTGAAAGACTTGGATGTTGAAAAATATCAAAACAAAATTGTTGCACTTACCTGTTCAGCAGAAGCAATTGTACCTATGTGGGCGTATATGCTTATCAGTAGCACCTTGCAGCCAACCTCAAAAGAAATCATTTTTGGAAATGAAAATGAAGTAAAAACCAAGTTGCTGATTAGAAATATCCTTCAAATTAATAAAGAAGATTTTATCGATAAAAGGATAGTTGTTAAAGGCTGCGGAGAAACGCCAATTCCAGAAGAAGCTTATCTTGAAGTTACCAATTTATTGAGACCAGTTGTAAAAAGTATTATGTTTGGAGAGCCGTGTAGCACGGTCCCAATTTATAAAAAAGCGAAAGAGAATTTATAATTAGGTTATCAGATTTCGATAAACAATATCTAAATAATTTATTGGAGAAAAAACTATTATTGGGTTGAATAAAATTCATCTGTACTTAATTTTATTCAGTCGAAATGTTTGGCTGTCCGGAGTGAAAAGACGTAATATTGCGATATTGCAATATCACTTTTGATTATTAAAAAACTTTTTACAGCAACTAAAACCAATTCTTCCTTTTAAAATATCTCATCATCCAAACAGGAATCAAAATCATCAATCCAACAGAAATAAAAAAACCCCATTTATTGTGAAGGAGCGGAATCCTTTCAAAGTTCATTCCAAAAATCCCACCGATAACAGTAGCAGGTGCCAGCAAACAAGTAACAATAGCCATCACTTTCATCGACTCGTTTAATTTAAGATTCACATTACTCATGTATAAATCGTGAATGTTAATCATGATATCACGATAGTTTTCCGCTAAATCATTTGCTTGAACAATGTGATCATAAACATCTTTAAAATACTTTTCTGTGCGTTCTTCTATCAATTCACTTTCACTCCTTAAAATTCCGTGTATCAACTCCCGAACAGGACCGATACTTCTTTTTAATAAAATCATTTCTTTTCGAAGGTTATTTATTTTAACGAGCGT
>CALCNY010000066.1 GCA_937897585.1 uncultured Chitinophagaceae bacterium
CAATTGCAACTTTGAATTTGACTATCAATACACCAACTTCTAGTTCAGAAGATGTTGCTGCTTGTAACACTTACAACTGGAATGGAAATGATTATACTTCAAGCGGAACTTATACATTCACAACAACCAACGCTAATGGATGTGATTCAATTGCAACTTTGAATTTGACTATCAATACACCAACTTCTAGTTCAGAAGATGTGGCAGCTTGTGGCATTTATTCTTGGAATGGAATAGATTATACAACAAGTGGTACCTATTCATTCACCACTACTAATTCAAATGGTTGTGATTCAATTGCGATTATCAATCTTACAATCACAGAAGGCGTGCTTGTGTATGCTGGTCCTGATCAAACAATTGACCCAAGTGCTTCAGCTCAATTAGCTGGAACAATTTCAGGCACTCCAATCAGCTTATCTTGGACAGGTGGTAATGGCACTTATACCCCTAACAATACTACGTTAGATGCAGTTTATACACCGTCTGCAGATGAAGTTGCAGCAGGAATTGTCGTGTTAACATTAACAGCTGATGGTGGCCCTTGCGGAACAGTCATAAGCTCTGTTACTATCACTATTTCTACAAACACTCCTGTTACTTTAGTTCAATTTACAGGATATAAAAATGGTAAGAAAAATCAATTGCAGTGGTCTACTGCCACTGAAATGAATAATAGCGGATTTGAAATTCAACGTTCATACAATGGTGTTGATTTCACTAAAATAGGATTTGTTGCTTCTAGAGCTACAGGCGGAAATAGCAATACAACTTTAAATTATCAATTTGTTGATCAAAACTTTATTGGACATGTTCAGTATTACAGATTGGTTCAACTAGATAACGACAACCATAGCAAATTGAGTAATGTAGTTGTATTAAAAGACAACAATCTTATTGCACTTTCAATCGATGGTGTTTATCCAAATCCTGCAAGTGCATTTATTAATGTTGTTGTAAATTCAGCTACTCAACAAAACAGTACAATTGTTATTCATGATATCGCCGGAAAATTAATTTCAAAACAATCGAAAGTTTTAAATGCCGGCAATAATGTCATTAATCTTAATACCAGTCGTTTTGCTGCAGGAACATATACAGTTAGTGTAGTTACAGATAACAATGTTATCGTAACTTCTAAATTTGTAAAACAATAAAATAATCATCTTAATAAAAAATGAAGAAGCGGCCATTGTGCCGCTTCTTTTATAAAATATAGTTTATGATGAAAAATAAAATCCAATTCAGTTTTCTTTGTTTGTTCATCACATTATTATTAATCAGTTGTAGCCATTCCAAAAAACTCGTTGGTATTCCAAAAAACGGCGAGATCATTTCAAGAATAAATATTAAAGAGAAAGTTCCTGCAGTTAAAATAAATACAGAAAATATTCCTGCTGATGAGTTAATAAGTTATGCTGAAAGTTTGGAAGGAACTAAATACAAATATGGTGGTACAAGTGAAGAAACCGGTTTTGATTGCTCTGGTTTTGTATGGTATGTGTTCAACCATTTTAATGTAAAAGTACCCAGAACATCGGTGCAATTTACTAATGCAGGTAGAGAGGTGAAAATTTCGGAAAGTAAAAGAGGAGATATTATTTTATTTACAGGCAGCGACGCTGAATCAAGGAAGGTTGGTCATATGGGATTCATCACTGCAAATGAAAATAGTAAAATAACCTTCCTCCACGCTGCTTCAGGTGGAGGAAGGGGAGTAATGAAGTCTCAAATGAGCCAATATTTTGTAGAGCGATTTGTAAAAGTGAATCGAATTTTCAATCCTTAAAATTCTTCTTCGTCTGGATTATCCCAAAAGCCCCAACTGATATTTACATAATCTTGCTTGTGCTCGTTAGTTTCAGGCCAATGATTTTTATCAAAGCCAGGAGCCTTTTTTAATGTCTCACGTTTTTCATTGAAACGGAAAACTTTATGCTCTGGATCTACTTTCAATAAATGAAATGGAATAGCAAAGAATTTTTCTCCAATGCCTAAAAATCCACCAAATTCAATAACATAATATTCAATTTTTCCACTGCGGATATCCAACATGATGTCGTGAATAGAACCCATGTCTTCATCTTCCATGTTTAGAACTTTGTCGCCAATAATGGTAGAAGCTGTCAAGAATTTCAAATTGACATTCACATCAGGATCGCCTTCAAATTTTCCGCTAAAATTGTCCTGAAAAAGATTGTTGTCCATATTTTATAAATTTTAATTTTTGGATGTTAAAGATAAACAAAGCATTAATAAAATGAAATTTAAGCCTCGTTTTTTTCTTTTGAAAATGGATTCTTTTAATATAGAAAATCCGCATAAAATAAGCTAATTTTGCCATTCAAAAGTGTAAAGGCTGAAATGAAGAACATAAGAAATTTTTGCATCATCGCTCATATTGACCATGGTAAAAGTACTTTGGCAGACAGATTGTTGCAAACTACAAATACAATTAGTGAAAGAGAAATGCAGGCTCAGGTGCTTGATGACATGGATTTGGAAAGGGAAAAAGGAATCACCATCAAAAGTCATGCGATTCAAATCAATTATCCTTACAAAAAAACAACTGCTCCAAATGCAGTTGAAAGCGGAGAATACATTCTAAATCTTATTGACACTCCAGGTCATGTGGATTTTAGTTATGAAGTAAGTAGAGCCTTAGCTTCATGTGAAGGTGCTTTATTATTAGTTGACGCAACACAAGGTATTCAAGCACAAACCATAAGTAACTTATATCTTGCTATTGATAATGATCTTGAAATCATTCCTGTTATTAATAAAATAGACATGGATGGCGCCATGATTCCGGAGGTGAAAGACCAAATCATAGATTTAATTGGTTGTAAAGAAGAAGACATTTTATTAGCCAGCGGTAAATCAGGTATCGGCATTGAAGGGATTTTGGAAGCTATTTGCGAAAGAATTCCTGCTCCTCAAGGTGATCCCAATGCGCCCTTACAAGCGTTGATATTTGATAGCGTTTTCAATAGTTTCAGAGGTATTATCATTTACTATAGAATTTTCAACGGCTCCATTAAAAAAGGTGACAAAGTAAAATTTTTCAGCACCGAAATGACTTACGAAGCCGACGAAGTGGGTATCCTTAAATTGGGCATGGAGAAAAAAGACAGCGTTCATTGTGGAGATGTAGGTTACATTATTACGGGTATTAAAAATGCTAAGGAAGTAAAAGTAGGAGATACACTCACTACAGTCGCCAATCCAACTCTTGAAAGAATTGACGGTTTTGAAGATGTGAAACCAATGGTATTTGCCGGGATTTTCCCAGTTGATACCGATAAGTTTGAAGAGTTGCGCGACTGTATGGAAAAGCTTCAATTGAATGATGCTTCTCTTACTTTCGAATTGGAAACTTCTCAAGCATTAGGATTTGGGTTTAGATGCGGATTCCTTGGATTGCTGCATATGGAAATCATTCAGGAGCGCCTGGAAAGAGAATTCAATCAAACAGTAATTACTACAGTTCCGAACGTAAGTTTTATTGCTTATACCAATAAAGGTGAAAAAATCGATGTTCACAATCCGGCAACTTTACCGGATCCCACCAGAACAGACCGAATTGAAGAACCCTTCATCAAAGCACAGATCATCACCAAACCAGATTATATCGGTAATATCATGACGCTTTGCATTGGCAAACGTGGCATGTTGATACATCAAGGTTATCTTACGCCTTCAAGAGTAGAATTGACTTTTGAAATGCCATTAACTGAAATTGTATTTGATTTCTACGATAAACTAAAATCTCAAACAAGAGGTTATGCTTCTTTTGATTATTCTCCAATTGGTTTCAGAGAAAGTGATATCGTAAGAATGGACATTCTATTGAATGGCGAAAAAGTAGATGCTTTAAGTGCATTGATTCACAGAAGCCGTTCTCATGAATTCGGAAGAAAACTTTGCGAAAAATTAAAAGAACTATTAACACGCCAGCAATTCCAAATTGCCATACAAGCCGCTATCGGTGCTAAAGTTATAGCCAGAGAAAACATCAGCGCCATGCGAAAAGATGTAACGGCGAAATGTTATGGTGGTGATATTAGCCGTAAAAGAAAATTATTGGAGAAGCAGAAAGAAGGTAAAAAGCGTATGCGTCAGATAGGAAATGTGGAAATACCTCAAGAAGCATTTTTAGCGGTATTGAAATTGGATGATTAAATAGCACTAGTATCTGTTGGCATTTATTCAAGTAATTATGATAAAAATTTAATGCGCTCTCACTCTAGTTTTTTTTCGGAAAATTTGAATTGGAAGAAATTAATATTATTTTTTTTAACTTTCTTCTCGACTTCTAATTTGATTTGCCAAAATATAAATCAACTTCAACTCGGTAATGATCAGGATAGTAGTTACTATCATCTTACAAAAATCACAGAAAATGAATATTGGGCTGCAGGTGAATACGGAATCATAAGTTCCATCGATTCTAATGGAAATATCAAAGCACTAAATCTAGCAACAGAAGGACTTAATATTTTAAAAATAGAAAGAATTGATCATGAAATTTTCATTCTGACTGATAATGCTACAATTTTTAAATACAACTACTTAGATAAAT
>CALCNY010000067.1 GCA_937897585.1 uncultured Chitinophagaceae bacterium
GTTCTAACTTTTTGGATGATTTAAAAGAGGTTTTATCGTTTAAAAATGAATATTATCCGAATCTAAATCAAAACTGTTCATTAGCAATTTGATATTTCCTTAAGAATTACATTTGAAGTTTGATTTCATGATGACAAGAATATAAAAAAACCAAACTGATAAAATTTATTTTGACATGTCATTTATTTTGCTTATATTATAGTAATAAAATTTAAAAAACTCGAGATTTTTATGAAAAGTATAGAGAAAAGTAATTCATTTATTGTTGCCACAACTGGGATTTCAATTCTTCAAACCTCAACCCTTAAAGAATACAACCCAGCCATTAAACTGCTACTTGGTTTATTGCCAGGTGCGTATTTGAGCCGTTCCAAGAAACAACATATAAAGTATTGGGGGGAAAGTCTTATAGCAGGAAGTGTAATAGGATACACAATCAACATACTTGAACAAAATAATTGTGATTATTCATATAGTAAAAATCTTCCCAAGCGAAATTCTGTTCTAATAAATATTAACACTGGAAGAATCATAGATAAGATTGGGAAACCACATTTTATTTTCGTTACTAAAAATAATAGTGCAAAAGTTGGTTGGCAGAGCAGTTCGCCACTTTTACATTGCATTAAAAAATTAGAAGGGAAAGCCGGAGGTCGACCCAGCAAAAAAGGGGAACTGGTATTTTGGGATAATTTACAAGACCACACCAAAAAATTTAATCTACTATTAAAATACTGGATAGAATATTTTTCTAAATTAAAACCAGACTATAAGAACGATTATAAACAAAAATTGATTTTCTGGCACTCAATGGTAAATGATCATAAACCTCTTGACATAAAAAGAAAGGAATTCAATCCTTCGGCTGTTAGTGAATGGTCAATTTACAATAACACTTTGGTTCGATATGACGATTATGGCAACATTCTTTACTGAGCTGTCGGTACCGCCTTTGGTATTACGGAGGAAGATTTATTTTTTGGGGCTAATATGAATCAGATTTTAAAAAGTGGATTAGATGAAAGTAAAGACACATTTTCGATTAAAAGAGGGATAGCTATCTACAATAATCATATCGCCCAAAAACAACATTCAAAATCTGTGCTTTATGTTTAAAAAACGATTGGATTATTATTTCGACTTAACATATATTCTTTTCTTGTTTTTACATTTTTTATTTTTTTTGCCATACGTAGTTTTAGAATTATTGTTTTATTTCAAAATCGATTTTTATACATCTATACATAGCAAAATGTTTGATAAGGTTTTTTGCTTTTATCTAAATGTATTTTGTAGGAATGACCTTGAAGTATATTTCGCTTTAATATCCTTGTGGTTTCTGTATGTAATTTCAGACCGTTTTATGAAATCTAAAAAAAAGAATAAAGAGATTTAGCATGATATCGCAGTTCCATAATCTGCACCTAATCTTTTGAAAATCATATAGGATTAGAAGGAAAAAGGTAAGAGATATTTATTTATGGATAAAATTAAAAGCCATCAATGAAAATTGATGGCTTTTTGTCGGGATGGCAAGATTCGAACTTGCGACCTCCTGGTCCCAAACCAGGCGCGATAACCGGGCTACGCTACATCCCGAACGGTAATTCTTATAGCCCTAGAGAATTATTATCTTGTAATCCTCTTATTTCAAACTGCGGAGAGAGTGGGATTCGAACCCACGGTACAGTGTAACCCGTACGACGATTTAGCAAACCGTTCCTTTCGGCCTCTCAGGCATCTCTCCTCCTTTTATTCTTTCCCTTTTTAAAGGGGTTGCAAAAATACAATTGTAATCAATAACTGCCAAACAATTTCTCAACTACTCTAAATAAAATTTCGGATTTTTTGACGCCCGATCTTACATCGCTGCCAATTGCACCTTATGCTGCAATTCCAAAACACTCTCTTTAAATAAATTATCAGTATCCATTAAATCTTTCACGGTCTGACAACTATGTATCACCGTTGTATGATCTCTTCCTCCAAAATGCTCGCCAATTGTTTTCAATGAATTCTTGGTAAACGCTTTTGAAAGGAACATGGTAATCTGTCTGGCTTGAACAATCTCTCTCTTCCTCGTTTTCTGTAACAATTTGTCGTATGGAACATCAAAATAATCACATACCATTTTTTGAATGGTGTCGATGGTGATTTCTTTGCTTGATGATTTTACAAAATTGCGCAACACTTTTTTAGCCAACTCCAAATCAATCTCTCTTTTGTTTAAAGATGATTGAGCCAGCAATGAAATCAACGCTCCTTCCAATTCACGAACATTGCTGTTAATATTATAAGCGATATACTTTACAACTTCTTTAGGCATCTCTAATCCATCATGCTTCATCTTCTTTTCCAAGATTTCAATCTTAGTTTCGTAATCCGGAGCCTGCAAATCTGCACTCAATCCCCAACGGAAACGACTCAATAGTCTTTCTTGAACACCTTCCAAATCTTTAGGAGATTTATCACTAGTTAAAATCAACTGCTTTCCACTCTGATGCAAGTGATTGAAAATAGAGAAAAATGCATCCTGAGATTTCTCTGCTCTGTTGAAAAATTGCACATCATCAATAATCAACACGTCTATCAATTGATAAAAATGTATGAAATCGTTAATGGCGTTGTTTTTACTATGATCTATAAACTGATTGATGAATTTTTCTGAGCTTACGTATAGAACTACTTTGTTATTATATAGTCTCTTTACTTCATTACCTATTGCTTGAGCCAAATGCGTTTTACCCAAACCAACACCACCATAAATAACAAGAGGATTAAAAGAAGTTGTTCCTGGCTTTTCAGCAACAGTTTTTCCTGCTCTTCTCGCTACCCTATTACAATCTCCTTCTACAAATGAATCAAAAGTGTAAGAATTATTCAACTGTGGATCAATCTGCATTTTTTTCAACCCAGGAATAACAAATGGATTTTTTACAGGATTGTTAATCACCAATGGAAAATCCATTTCATTATTAGAATATAATTTATACCCGCTTCCAGGTACATCCATGGTGAGTGGTTTGTTTTTACTGTTTCCACTGTCAACCATGATTCTATATTCCAATCTTGCTTCTTTCCCTAATTCTCTCTTTAAAGTTTTTGCTAACAAAGAAACGTAATGCTCTTCCAGGTATTCATAAAAAAACTGGCTTGGTACCTGTATGGTAAGAATTTTTTCTTTTAAAGCTACAGGTTTGATGGGTTCAAACCAGGTTTTGTAATGCTGCCATTCAACAATATCCTTGATGATCTTTAAACAATTGGTCCAGACTTTTTCAGCATTTTTCTCCATCAGTTAGTAAGCAATTTATCGGTCGGGTTATCTATAGTTGTTAGTAACAAGTCCAAAAAATCTCTTCACAATATCATCAAAAAAAAGTTG
>CALCNY010000068.1 GCA_937897585.1 uncultured Chitinophagaceae bacterium
TGTGCTCTTCCGATCTTGTGTAGCAACAACAATACCAGTAGCTATTTCAATTTTATCAAAAAGAATTTGGTAATCGGCAGTGGGAATATATTCAAAATCGAGACCGTTTTTTTTAAACGTCTCAATCATAATGTCATGAACAGGTGCGGTAATGAGGATCATATCATATAGAAGCAATCATGCTGATTTCTACATTTACATTTCTGGGCAAACCTTTTACAGCAACAGTTTCTCTTGCAGGATAATCTCCCGAAAAATATTGTCCGTAAACTTCATTTACAATGGAAAAATGTTCCATGCCACTCAAAAAAATATTTGTTTTAATGATATTGCTGAAATCAGCATTTTCAGATTTTAATATGGCCTGAAGATTTTTCATTACTTGATGTGTTTCTTCTGCAATTGAACTGGTAATTAATTCTCCTGTTTCAGCAACCAATGCTATCTGTCCGGAAATGAATAAAAGATTACCTGTTTTTACGGCTTGTGCATAAGGACCAATAGGAGCTGGTGCATCTAAAGTATTAACAATAGTCTTATCGAACATTTTATTTTTTTTGTAATGCAAATATATTCCTATTCAAGCACCTATTTTTGCTAAAACTTTTCCACAAATGAGAATAGTCATCTTATGTAATGAGAATTATGCAGTTTATATGAAATCACTTTCAAGTTCAATTAACTGGATTACAACCAATCACATCAATGAATGGATGGATATAGACAATGTGGATGGATATTTTAATTTGAACGAAAATGCCTGGAATGAAAATTATTCTCATATAAAAAAACCAGTTTTCATCAACGCAGTCAGTAACACTTTGAAAGAAAGCAATCAACATGAAAATGTTGTTAGAATGAATGGCTGGAATGGTTTTATTCAAAGAAATGTATGGGAAGTTGCAGGCAATATTAGTCAGCAACATATCGACATGCTGAATGCCATCAATAAATCTTTTACCATCACACCCGATGAACCCGGATTTATCGCTCCACGAATTTTGTCGATGATTATTAATGAAGCTTATTTTGCCAAAGAACAAAATGTAAGTACTGAAACAGAAATTGATACGGCAATGAAATTAGGCACCAATTATCCAAAAGGTCCATTTGAATGGAAAGAAGAAATTGGCATTTCAAATATTTTTATGCTTCTTGATAATTTAAGCAAATCAGATAGTAGATATAAACCATCTCAATTATTAGTAACTGAAGCGACATCATTATGAGTATAATATTAAATATAGATACCGCACAGGAAACTGCTTTTGTTTGCATTTCTGAAAATGGCAAACCCAAATTTGTTGCTGAAAATCATTCACAAAAAGATCATGCTTCATTTTTGCATCTTGCTATTGATGACCTTTTAAAAAAAGCTGCCATTTCAATTACAGATCTTGATGCTATTGCTGTAACCAAAGGACCTGGCTCTTATACAGGTTTGCGTGTTGGCATGTCGGCTGCAAAAGGTCTCGCTTATACGCTTCAAAAACCAATAATTACTCTCAGCACTCTTGAGCTAATGGCTCATGATATTCTAACTATTATCGGTGATAAGGAAAGCTTGGTTTGCCCAATGATTGACGCTAGAAGAATGGAAGTATTTACTGCATTGTATAATTCATCATTAAAAGAAATCAATTCTCCTTCAGCCATGATACTTGATGAAAGTTCCTTTGAAGATTCACTCATGAGTCATACCATATTTTTTACTGGATCTGGATCCATGAAGTTTCAACAAATCTGCAATCACACAAATGCGAAATTTATTCAGATTAGCAACCTCTCTATTGCTATGAGCAAAATGAGTCAACACATGTTCGATAATGATATGTTTAATGATATTGCCATGGTTGAACCCGATTACATTAAAGCATATAAGGCATTTTAGGTATATTAAAATCTATTAACAAAATTGATTTTCAAGAATATTTTCTTTGTAATGAACTTTATATATATTTGCCAAAGCTTTATTTTCCATTTATTAACCAAAAAATTTAATAACCTATGATTGTTCCAAATCAATCAGAAGAAAACAATGTAGGCTATCAGAGTGCTGATGGTCAAACTGTTAAAATCAACTTGCACAATCTTAAAAAAGCAGCGCTTGTTTTAAGAGCCATGAATCATAAATTACGCCAACAAATTTTGGCCTTAATTGATTCAGAAAAGAAAATCACCGTAACAGAGATTTATGTGAGATTACGTTTAGAGCAATCTGTGGCTTCACAACATTTGGCAATTTTAAGAAGAGCCGGAATTGTAGTTACACAGCGCGACGGGAAATTCATCTATTACACTGTTAATCACAAAAGAATTGTAGAACTGGATAAATTCTGTACAGACCTTGTAGGATAGTATAAGTTTCATCTAAATCATTAAAAAGCGGTTGTATTCACAGCCGCTTTTTTTATCTTTGCCAGACAATCTAATTATCATGTTTATAAAACAATTTTATACCAACTGCCTTAGTGAAGCAGCTTACTATATTGAAAGTGAAGGCGAAGTCGCGATCATAGATCCGTTAAGAGATATTGATGTGTACCTTGAATTGGCTGATGAAAGAAATGCCAAGATTAAATATATTTTCGAAACACATTTTCATGCAGATTTTGTAAGCGGACATTTGGATTTAAGCAAACAAACAGGAGCGCCAATAATTTATGGGCCAAATGCCAAACCTAAATATGAAATCCACAGCGCAAAAGACGGAGAAATCTTACCACTCGGTAAAACCAGCATTGAAGTTATTCATACACCCGGACACACGTTAGAAAGCAGTTGTTACTTACTAAAAGATGAAAACAACAAACCGCACGCTATATTCACTGGAGATACTTTGTTTGTAGGTGATGTTGGAAGACCAGATTTGAGCAGTGGCACAATGAGCACTGAAGATTTAGCTGCGATTATGTATGATACCATTCAAACAAAAATTCTTCCATTGCAAGACGATATTTTAGTTTATCCAGCTCATGGACCTGGAAGCAGTTGTGGTAAAAACTTAGGTCCGAATACGCACAGTACAATTGGCGAACAAAAACAAACCAACTACGCCTTAAAACCTCAATCAAAAGAAGAATTCGTAAAAGCGGTAACTACAGGTTTGCAGACAGCTCCAGTTTATTTCGCTATCAATGCAAAAATAAATCAGCAGGGTTATGAAGAAGTGAAAAAAGTGGCGCAACAAGGAACACAGCAGTTAAGCATAGACGCATTCAAAAATGCAGTATCAGAAGGTGCAATTATTTTAGATACAAGAAACGCAACAATATTTACACAAGGATTTATTCCAGGTTCGATATCAATTGGATTGGAAGGCAGATTTGCAGAATGGGCAGGAATGATATTACCATTTGATCAAAAATTGGTGTTGGTTACAGAATCCGGAAAAGAAGAAGAAACTGTTATCCGTTTGTCAAGAGTAGGTTTTGAAAACATGCAAGGCTGTTTGAAAGGCGGATTTGAAGCTTGGCAAACTGCAGGTGAAAGAATAGATATGATTATTGATATAGAAGCTGATGAACTAATGATGGATATCCCTCATGACCCTAATCTGCTTGTTGTAGACGTAAGAAAAGAAACAGAATTTGGTGAAGGTCATCTTGAAGATGCGATGAACTTACCATTGAGCGACATGACTAACATTGTCGAACTCGCACAATTTGAAGAAACACAAAATTTATATATCCATTGTGCCGGTGGTTATAGAAGTGTCATTGCGGCCTCGTTGTTAAAACGCCAAGGCATCAACAATCTTAGAAATGTTTTGGGAGGATGGAATAGCATCAAGCAACAAGAGAAAGTAAAAATCGTGAAAGAAGCGAATGTGCTAAATTGATTTTTATAAAAAATTATTTACTAGGTGGGTCTTTATCGATCCACCTTTTTTCATATTCATCCTGATAACTCCATTTCCATCTGCGATGACTCCAAAGGTAATTATCAGGATTTTTTCTAATTGTATCTTCAAGTGCATCTCTGTATAAAAGGGTAAGTTCTCCTTCTTTTAAATCCGCGCCATTTTCTACAAGCACTTCAGCATCGAATTTATATTTTCCTCTTTTTACTTTTATCAATCTTATAAACACAACAGCGGTATTATTTTTAATGGCAGCTTTGTCAGGCCCCGTTACAAAAGGAGCAGGCCTATTAAAAAAGTTGAGCCAATAAGCTTTTGCAGGCACGCCGGGATTTTGATCAGCAGCCAACCCAATCGAATATTGTTGATTCAGTAACTGATGCATTTTGTTTTTAAATTCTTGTACAGAAACCAAAATCGTTCCTGTTTTACTTCTCATGTCATAAAAAATCTTATCAATCACTTTGTTGTTGATTTTCATATACACGCCTATAAAAGGGATTGGCATTTTATCAGCAATAATCCAATTGGCCAATTCCCAGTTGAATTGATGTCCGGCATGAAACTGTACAGATTTTCCTTTTTGTGCCAACGCAACGGCTTGATCAAGATTGATATCGACCATTTTCGCAAAAGCCTTTTGAGACATGCTCAGCATCTTAATGGTTTCGATAAATGTGTCCGTGAAATTCTTATAAAATCTTTTGGCAATTGCCTTTTTCTCTGCTGGTGATTTTTCTGGAAAAGCAATATCCAAATTAGACATCACTACTTTTTTTCGATAACCAATTACATAATAAATGATCAGGTAAACGAAGTCACTAATTCTATAGATGATAAAAAAGGGCAGCAACGAAAGCAAATAAAATAAACTGTAAACCAGATAATACATAACTATAAATAATCTAACCCGAAATTACAAAATTGTATTTTGAAGCAACCCATCTTGATAAGAAAAATCAGTATTGAAATGCAAGCCTCTGCTTTCTTTTCTTAATTCAGCACTCTTAACAATGAGATAAGCTACGGTAATCATGTTTCTCAACTCACATAGCTGAGGCGAAACCGTAGTTTTTTCATAAAGCAGTTCTGTTTCGCTGTGAAGCAAATCCAATCTTCTGTTAGCGCGTTGTAATCTTTCATTGTTTCTTACAATACCCACATAATCACTCATCAGCAATTTTAATTCTTTCAAACTTTGTGTGATCAGAATCATTTCTTTGGGAACATTAGTGCCTGCTGCATTCCAATCAGGTATATCATTTTTCAATTCCAATTTTTCTATTTGCTGCGATGCTGCGACAAAACTTCTGTGTGCAAAAACCATCGCTTCCAAAAGTGAGTTACTGGCCAAACGATTGGCGCCATGTAAGCCAGTACTAGCGCATTCTCCGGAGGCAAATAAATTCTTTATAGAAGTTCTACCCCACTCGTCTGTCTTTACACCACCACAACTGTAATGAGCGGCAGGAGCTACAGGTATCATGTCTTTTGAAACATCAATGCCAATGCTCATACATTTTGAATAAATATTGGGAAAATGATTTTTAAAATCATCAAGATTCATATGGCGACAATCAAGATATACAAACTCCGTTCCATTAATCTTCATTTCATTATCTATTGCTCTAGCTACAATGTCTCTGGGCGCCAAATCTTTTCTTGAATCGTATTTCTCCATGAAAGCTTCACCCAAATGATTGCGAAGAATACCGCCATCTCCCCTAACCGCTTCTGTTATTAGAAATGAATGCCCTTTTACGCCAGCTTCAAATAGTGCCGTGGGATGAAACTGAATGAATTCCATATTTTCAATTCTTCCTTTTGCTCTGTAAACCATAGCCACGCCATCACCTGTGGCAATAGTAGGATTTGTGGTAGTTCTGTAAACTTGCCCGTTACCTCCTGTTGCCAGCATGGTAATTTTAGCCACTATTTTTTCAATCTTGTTGTTGTGTAAATTCAATACATACACTCCATAACACTCAATATCAGGAGTTGACTTGGTAACTAGATAGCCTAAATGATGCTGAGTGATAATATCAAGTACAAAGCAATGACTGATAACGGAAATGTTGTTGCAGTTTTTGATGGCTTCCAAAAGTGTTCTTTCCATCTCTTTGCCGGTAACATCTTTATGATGTAAAATTCTGTTTTCACTGTGGCCACCTTCTTTTCCAAGTTTGAAATCTCCTTCAGGATCTTTATCAAATTGAGCACCCCAGGAAATTAATTCTTTAATTCTCTCCACACCTTCTTGTACAACGATTTCAACGATGTGAGGATTACAAAGTCCGTCGCCGGCAATTAAAGTATCTTCAATATGTTTTGAGAAACTATCTTCATCCACATTCATCACACCTGCAATTCCACCTTGAGCATATTTGGTATTGGTTTCATCACTAGAAGCCTTTGTGATCACCGTAATTTTTTTTTCAGGAAATTGCTGCGCCACTTTCAATGCATAGGTAAGACCTGCAATACCTGAACCAATAACTAAAAAATCTGTATCCATTTTATTTGAGGGAGCACTTTAATCTATTGCTGAAGGGACTTCAACCCATGCTCCGTTTTCTTTTAATAAATTAATCAATTCCTCTACAGCAATTTCACTGTTTATATTTCTTTTTACTACTTCCTTTCCTTTATATAAAGTAATCTTATCAACGCCACTTCCCACATAACCAAAATCTGCATCTGCCATTTCACCCGGACCATTTACAATACATCCCATGATGGCAATTTTCACTCCTTTCAAATGATTGGTTACAGCTCTTATTTTTGCCGTTGTTTCTTGCAAATCAAATAAAGTTCGACCGCAACTTGGGCAACTGATATATTCCGTTTTTGAAATTCTGGTACGGGCTGCCTGAAGTATTCCGAAGGCAACTGAGTTCAATAATTTATATGGAGGAATTAAATCTGGTGATGAATAATGGTATCCGAAACAAACACCATCGCACATGCCATCTATCAACAAGGCACCAGATTCAACTGCGTAATGAATCAGACTTTCTTCATTAGTTTCGTGGTTACTATCGCAAATTAATACAACAGGATTTTGAATTTGATTCGCGATCAATTCCTGAAACATTCTTCTAACAGATTGCACCGCATTTTTATTTTGAGAACTCAAACAAATCACCGCAGTTTGATCTGATTTTATCGTATTTAATACATGTTCACGAGACGTATCTTCTTCAGCTTTATCATAACAATCAACCATCACAAAATTCAACTGATTTGATTTTTGTATTGAGGCTTCTAAATATTGTTTATCAGAAAAAATAGGGAAACATTTTTCCTTATCGTTTGCATGAAGCCAAGCATTGTAATCGAGAATAACTTTTAAAGTACCAGGCAAACTAAAACTTGGTTCTTGCTTGCAATAAAGATAATCTGCTGCTGCATCGGCGATATTCCATTTGTCTGTTTTTTCATTATAAGAGTACCCGATGTCAACTAAATCTGCAGTAGTGATGTTATTGTTTTTACTGAAATCCGAAATCACAACAGGAACATTTTTCGAGCCGATATTTCCTACTTGAAAGGTCTCTCTTCTTTTGTAATTAAAAGGATCGAATTGAAGTTTATCAATCGGAGGCACATTGCTGTCAAAAGAGGATGTATATCTTTTTACTAAATCTTTACAAACCGGAATTTCAAATTCAGGATCTTCTGTAAGGGAAACACGAATGGTATCGCCAATGCCATCTTCAAGCAAAGTGCCGATGCCAATTGCAGATTTTATTCTTCCATCTTCACCATCTCCCGCTTCTGTTACACCTAAATGCAAAGGATAACATTCACCAAACTCGCTGGACATGTGATTGATGAGTAAACGATAAGCTTGCACCATCACTTGAGGGTTAGAGCTCTTCATGCTCAACACAATATTGTGATAATCTTCAGACCTGGCGATACGGAGAAATTCCATTGCACTTTCTACCATACCAATTGCGGTGTCACCATAACGGCTCATGATACGATCACTTAAACTTCCGTGATTGGTTCCAATACGCATGGCTGTTCCATGTTCTTTACAAATTGTAACCAATGGCGTAAAACGCTCACGAATACGTTCTATTTCTTCAAGATATTCCTCATCAGTATATTCAAGCTGTTCAAACTTTTTCTTGTCAACATAATTACCAGGGTTAACCCTTACCTTCTCTACAATTTTTGCTGCTATTTCTGCTGCATTGGGCGTAAAGTGTATATCAGCTACTAACGGTGTAGTATAGCCTCTTTTCCTAAGTTCATCTTTTATATTTTGTAAATTCTCTGCTTCTTTTTTTGAGGGAGCAGTTATTCTAACCAATTCAGCGCCGGCTTCAATACAACGGATTGTTTGTTCTACAGTCGCCATGGTATTCATGGTATCTGTTGTAGTCATAGTTTGAATTCTTACCGGATGACCAGCACCCAATAATAAATCCCCAACCTTAACCTCTCTGGTTTTAAGTCGTTTGTATTCAGTTAATGATTCGCAATACAATTGCATATAGTTTCAAAATAAAATGTAAAGAGATAACAAGCACACAAATGAAAAGTTCATTTATTTTAACCCTTTGAAAAAGCCATAATGAGATAAAATATTTTTTGTCACTTTTACAGCTGTTTGTTCTGGATTTTTATCACTGGCGTTGTTCTTTATTAAATTGACAAAGAAATAAACATGTCTGTTTTCTTCTATCCAGCCTATTGTCCAAGTCTCTGTGTGATTAGATTCGTTAATGATAGATGCCGTTTTATAACTGAGTCGATAAGCACTGTTGTCTTCCTGAAGCATCATGTTTGTCATAGACTCCTGGACTGATTTTCTAAAAGGCAATTGATCAAAATAAAGATGCTTTAATAAGCCCAATTGTTCGTCGGGAGATATTTTCAGTTTATTGTTAGCCCAATACATTTCCGAACTGTCTCCTATTGTTTTATTTCCATAAGAAAGACTATCAATCCATTTTTGCATTACTTCTTTTCCTGTTGTTGACGCTAAAAACTTCGTAATTTCTTTTGAATTATCATGAAATGCTTGCTTAAGTGTTATAGTGGAACCTGCAAGCGAATCGTTTTCTTTTTGAATACCCAAAGGTTTGTTTTCATCTGTAATTGTGCCAGTATGTAATGCTATCATGGCATTCAATACATCAAATGTAGCGCCTGGTGAAACTCTTGTGGTATCCATTCCCATGTTGTAAACTGTAATTTGTCCTGTCGCATTATCAAGTAAAGTAAAACAGCCTTCTGTTTTTTCTTCGTCGTAATACGTTTTCAACTCGTTGTCAATCTTGGCTTTATTTACAGAACAAGCAGCTAAAGAAATGATGAATGTAGAACATGCAATTATTTTCAGGTAAACATTTATTTTTTTCATTGGTGTTATTATTTTCTCCGAATAGTTTTTTTTACTTTTTAATTTTGAATTTCTACTTTTTTTCTTTCAAATGTTTTGCCGTTGCATCCAAAGCTTCATAAAAATCTTCACCAAACTTTCTAATTAAAGGTTCTTTTAGAAATTCATAAACAGGCACTTTGAGTTTTTTCCCAAGAGAGCAAGCTGCTTTGCAATTGTCTTCGCGAGGTTCATAATTCGCAAGTTCAGTTACGCCGTCATTACTTTTCTTTACAATGATGGGAAACAAATGACAGCTAATTGGTTTTTTCCATTTTACTTTTCCATCAAGATAAGCTTGTTCGATGCCACATTTCACTATACCATTGGCATCAAAAATTCCGTAGACACATATTTTACTATTGATGGTGGGTGTTACCCAACCAAATTCTCTGTCATAAACATACCTGCCTTGTGCTTCAATTTCTTTTATGCTAGTGGGATTTAGATAGGGTAAAACTTTATCAAAAACTTCATCTATTTCTTTTAATTCTTTTCTGTCGAGAGGAGCACCGGCATCACCATCAACACAACAAGCACCTTTGCATTTGCTCAAATCACAAACAAATTGTTCGCTGACTATTTTGTCGCTTAATAAAACATGGTCAATTGCTATCATGGTGCAAAATTACGTTGGTTTGTTAAGAGCATTGAAGTTAATTCAAGGAAGATTTTATTTAAAAAAATATCACTTAAAAACAACCTCTGCATTTGTTTTTTTCATTTTTACTTTTGATTTTTAAATTCAAAAGTACTAATCAGATGTTCCAAGTCTTTTCTCAAAAATTCCTGAACAGGCCTCAAAGAATCTGCATTGGGTGTGGCGTCAAAATACAACGCACCTCTGATGAAATTTTTGGTGGTATCGCTTAGGAAAAACTGACTTGCTGTTGCAGCATTACCGCCTACCTTAAAAAAAACGCCGCTGATGCCATTTGGGTTTCTTATCAAACTATCTTTAATTGAACTGGCGATGACATCATTTTTATTAGTCAAGTTAAAAGCATCATTAACCATCAAATCAAATTGATTGACCCCAAGTGAATCTTTATAACTACCATCTGCCTGTTTGATTTTATAAGGCGCTAACCCACCAATAATTTTATAACTCATAAATAATCTTGCATTGAATGCAGGAAAATCAAGATTTATCCAGTAGTTGTTTTCAGGTGTACTGTCGAAATATGTGCTATCCTGAATTACAGTTGCATATACTGGATATTCAAAAGAATATGGAAATTCTTGTTTATTGAAAACCTGATATTGGTGTTCGGGTAAATCAATTTTGAAATAACCTTTTTTTCGGGAAGTATAATTTGAATTACAGGCCATCAATAGCATCAGCAGGCAACCTAAAATCAGAGGAACAATGTTGTTTTTTTTAGGTGTCATTATGGATTGGGCTGTTTTTCTTTTGGCTGAATGGTCAGCTTTACTTTTTCGATTCGATTCTTTTTAATTTCAAGCGGAATAAATATAAATTGACCATGAACTAGAGATTCATTAATCTGTGGGAACTCTCCTGCAATTTCCAAAACCAATCCAGCCAATGAATCACTGGAACCTCTGATATGATCAAAAGTATTTAAAGGAACACCAATCGCTTTGCAAACATCATTGATCATTGTTTTGCCTTCAAAAATATAATTGAAATCATCTATTTTGTTGTTGCCACTTTCTTCATCATCAAACTCATCTTTTATTTCTCCAATTACTTCTTCGACTATATCCTCAAGAGTTACAATTCCTGATGTTCCTCCAAATTCATCAACAACAATTGCAAAATGGGTTCTCTTGGCTCTGAAATCCTGAAGCAAGTCTTCGATATGTTTTTGTTCATGTACAAAAAATGGCGTTCTGATCAGATGGTGCCATTCGAAATCCGCAGGTTTATCTAAAAAAGGAAGCAAGTCTTTAATGTGCAATATGCCAATGATTTCATCAAGATTGGCGCGGTAAACTGGAAGTCTTGAATAATGTAAATCCTCAGAAAGTACAATAATTTCATGAAGTGAAAGTGATGCATCAATTCCACTAACATCAAGGCGTGTACGCATTACTTGCTTGACCGAAGTGCCTCCAAATTTTCTGATGCCTTTTAGTATTTGCTTTTCTTCCATACTTGCCTCATGTTCTGGTAATAAGTCAATGGCATAATCGAGATTACTATTATCCAATCCTGATTTTTTTAATGGAGAAACTTTCTTTTCTATATTATCACTATAGCTGACAAACTTTTTACTGAGTCCCAACAAAACACTATTGCAGATTTCGATGATTAATGAAGCATTGGAAGCGAACCATACTTTATGATGCGTTGCCCAAACTTTAGGCAATACTTCTGCAAAAAGTAAAATGAAAAATGAAACCAATACAGCCTTAATCATGAAATTAATCAGCAATGAATCAGATAAATAATCTCTGAAGATGCCATCAAGCAATAAATTGGAAATTAAAATGATGCCTATGTTTACAAAACTATTAGCAATCAACATTGAAGCCCATAAAGTCTTTGGCTGTTCGAGTAGATTGACAATTCTTTTAAAAGAAGGCTGTTTTCTTGTTTTTAAAATATTGACATCTTTTGGACTAAGAGAAAAAAAGGCAACTTCACTACCGGAAAGTAAAAAGGACAATAAAAAAAGCACCAAAACCGCAACAATTAAAATAGTTGTAGCTGCTGAAGAAACGATCAAAAAAATATTCAAATGTGAAAACAATTCCGAATGAGATTCCAAGGTAAATTTTTTAGTTAAACAGATAGTTCAATTTAAGATGGCACATCAGATAAATTGCTACTTAATTCAGTACTACAAATTTAAAGATATCATTTATATCCTGCAAACAAGATTAAGATGAATTAAAACAATTTTTTTTCTGAAATATGTGCTGCTATCAATTTTGGAAAAGCCAATTTCTTTAATTCGGCTTTACTTTTCAAAGAATAGGAAACGTCTGAAATTGGCTTTTCTAGTTTTAGATGAATGAAACTGCCATGAATATGTTGATGTGTTAATTTCAGATCGGAAGAGC
>CALCNY010000069.1 GCA_937897585.1 uncultured Chitinophagaceae bacterium
GCACATGGTTATATAAGTTTACAAGACCATTTAATATATCTGTTGCCCTTTCATTAGAAATATCAGAATATTTGATATTAATGATATTACTTTCTTTAGTAGTAAGGATTTCGATTCCTTTGCTTAGCTTAAATGCGGCCGACATTCTATTTTCGCTATAACAAAGTATTGGACTTTGGCTGTTGAAATCTATAATTTTTTCTACGATGACTTTGTGTTTGTCTAATAAAAAAGGAAAACCCCAACGAGCTTCACCCTCTACTTTACCAGAAACAAAATGAAAGCCAGAATCTTTTGGTAGAATAGAAAAATTAATTTCAGGAACATCTTCTCCAGGATCAGTATAAATTTTCCATTTAATTACTTTGTAGAAATCTTTGTCTTTAAATCTTCCTTGCGCTTCAGCATGGTATTGTAATTGAAGACTATCAACCAAAAACCCAGCAAGAGTTGGTGATTTGAAATATGCTATTTTATCATTAAAGGGGTCTCTTCTATTCCCGGAAAGCGCTTGACCCAAAGAAACTTCTTGATTTTCTTCTAAACTTATGCTAGTAGAAACAGAATAAATAGTTGTAGCATAACGGAGATAAATGCTACCAATAGCGTAACCAAACAATCCAAATAATAAAATAAATGGCCAAATAGAAAGTACACGTCTGAAATCTAAATCGAGCGAATTTGTGTTTAATTTAGACGACAGTACATTATTGTTTTCTGTATCTACCCTTCCTGTCTTTGGCTCCCAAATATTGTTGTCTTCGTTCATGATTCAATTATTAAAATGTCTTTATTATTCTTTGTAATTGAACTATTAGTGAAATATGATTATTGTAACACTAACTTATTCAACTTTCAATTTCGCATGCCAAATAGAATTTTAAAAAGTCATTACAAACTTTTCAATACAATTATTACAGCGGCAAGAGAACCTATGATAGCCACAATACCTCTAATAGGACTTGTTGGAGATATCGATGCACTAAATTTGTTTTGTTGCATGTAAATCAGATCATTACTATGTAGATAATAATAAGGTGATTCAAAAATTTTCTTGCTGTTTAAATTCACTTGAGCAAAATACCTTTTGCCACTATCTTCTCTTATGAGCCAAACTTTGTTTCTAATGTCAAACGCATCTTGAATGCCGGATTGTGTTAACGCTTCAAAAATGGTAATTCTTTCGTTATTCATGGAGATGGCTGTTCCTTGTCTGCCATTTAGAAAATAAATTTTACTGTTCAGGTTTACATTTACAAAAAGGTCTTTGTAATAATAAGACAATTTGTCTTTAATAAGTTTCGCCGCCTCCACACTGGTAAGACCTAATACAGGCACTTTACCTAATAATGGAAATTCAATATTACCTTCTGCACTAACCAAATAACCGTTATTATTAGGATTTTGTTGAATGGCAGCACCTTGTCCGGTTGATGAACTGAATGGATTTAAGTAAGCTGTGAGTGCAGGATCTGTAGACCCGATTGTAATGGCGATCCTATCGGCAGGTTGTATACGTTGAACCGCAAATTGCTTGAGTGAATCATATTGCTGAACTGAAGGCAATTGATCGTTGAAATAGTATAGTTTGGAAGAGCTCATGCAAGACGCTAACATTAGCGAAAAAAATGCAACGAAAACAACTCCAGAAATAAGTTTGTTCATATAAAAAATGGTTCAGCAGGTTCTCTGCTTCATTTATGTAAATAATTTCCAAAAGCTATAAAACAGGCGATGCAAAGATAAACTATAGAGTTAAGATTAAGCAACTACAAAAAAGGAATTTTACTTCATTTCAATAAGTTGCGCAACTTAATCAACAAATGGAATGAAAAGAGGCCTGATTTAAACAGGCCTCTTTGATTATTAGCGAATAATTATTGACTAGAACTTAATCACACGCTGTGTTATCTTTTTGTTACCCTGCATTACTTCCACCAAATAAGAGCCGGTTTTTAATTCGTTTCCGAATTTAATGGTTTCATAAGGCATCATTTTCATGGTTTTTATGATTTTACCCTGAACATCCCAAACTCTCACTGTAATTTGATCCTTTCCTGTGGTGTTTACATTTAGGCGGAATTCAGTAGTAGTTGGATTAGGGAAAACAGACACGTTGATATTGTCTAAACCCATGGTATTCTTAGATACCGGTAAGCTTGATTTTCCACCATTACAAGCTTCTATTGCAAGTGCAGTTGTAGGTGAACTACCGCAATTACTGTTTGCAGTAACAGTGATATCACCACCAACAAAATTATTAGGGTAAATGACTCTAATAGTATTGGTACCCTGACCTCCAACGATAGTACATCCATCAGGTACAATCCATGTATAAGAAATAGCATCGACTACATTTTCAACTGTATAAGTCGCTATTTCTCCAGTTGAAGCAGTGTAATTGCAAATAGCATTTGGCCCTTCAATAGATGCTGGAGCAACAGGTGGAGTTGCAGATAAAGTAATAGTATTATAAGCAACACCACAGTTGTAAACAACTTGCACATTCATTTGGCCTGTTGTATAATTGCTTGAGAATGTTCCCTGAAGATAACTTACCGAACCTATTGAAGTTAATGGTGAAGTTGGATTAAATCCATCTGGTGGATACCATGTAAACACTCCATCAACACCATTAAATGTAGCGCTAAATTCTATGGTCTCGTTTGGTGCATCTTGACTTACGAAACTACAAAGATTTTCAACAGGACTTGATATCACAACTGATTTTTGAGCTTTTGTAATCGGCAGGTTTCTTATGCTACCCAACCCACAACCATTGATACCAGCAACTGTTAGGTTACCACTAATAAATGATGCATCATATTGAACTGTGATAGAAGTAAACGGTACTTGGCATAACATACTGAAATCATAATTTGGAGGTGACACAACTGTCACTCCAGTTACTGGAGTACCATCAGTATTAGTAAAGTTCCAGCAATAGCTATCTGCACCGACTAATGGATCAATCGTATAGGTTACCGTTGTGCCATTTGCAATGCTGGCACAAATATCTGCTGCTGGATTGCTAGCAAAAGTTGGTGTAACCAGTTTTCTTGATAACAAATAATAAACATAAAGAAGACTTCTTTGTCCGCATAAATCGGTAGCATATACTCTTATTTGTGCATTATCTGTACCGATGCTAGATGAGAACGATACATTAATGTAATCTGGCGCGCCTATAGTTGTGCTACCAATTGTAGGCACATTCATCACATTAATACCAGGCGAAACTGTCCATGTATATCTAACTCCTGGAACAGGACTCACTATACTGTATGTTACTTCTACGCCAGTACCAACATATGTACATATGTTTTTAGGACCGGTTACGCCCGCAATTACTGGTGGAGGTGTGATGGTGACATCGATTGATGCACTTGAGGTACAACCCGATGAGTTCGATACCATAACCGTATATGTTCCACCTTCTGTTACTGTTATTGATGCACTTGTTGAATGTGAAGCGTCGTTCCACTCATAACTATCACCGCCACTCGCTACTAATTCAACACTTCCTCCAGTACATATTGTTGTTGCACCTGATGGAGTAATAACTGCGGTTGGATTTGTATTAACTGTAACATCTATTGATGCACTTGAAGAACATCCTGATGCGTTCGTAACTGTAACCGTATATGTTCCACCTTCTGTAACTATTATTGATGCACTTGTTGAATGTGAAGCATCGTTCCACTCATAACTATCACCGCCACTCGCTACTAATTCAACACTTCCTCCAGTACA
>CALCNY010000070.1 GCA_937897585.1 uncultured Chitinophagaceae bacterium
CTAAATACCTAGCTTTGGCCTTAAGGCCAAAGCTAGGTATTTAGATAAAAATCAAAGCTAGGTATTTAGGTGTCCATTAAATATTTCTCCGCCTTCTCCAAATCTTCTGGCACATCAATTTTCACGCCGGCATGATCAGTGATTACCATTTTTAATTTGATACCATTTTCCAAATAGCGAAGACATTCTATTTTTTCTATACTTTCCAGTGGTGTCATTTCCCATTTGGTGAATTGAAGCAAGGCGGCTTTCCTGAACGCATAGACGCCGATGTGTTCATAATAAGTGGGTTGTATATCTTGATCACGATGAAAAGGAATGACACTTCTGCTGAATAAAAGCGATTCCATATTTTTATCTACTACAACTTTTACAAAATTGGTATTGTTTACCAGAGTTAAGTCTGTAAAGGGTTTCATTACAGAAGCTACATGTACATTTTCATTTTCAAAAGCTGCTAATAATTTTGCCAATGACGCTTTGTCTATAAAAGGTTCATCCCCTTGTACATTTAAAATAATATCTACATCCATATTTTCAACTGCCTCTGCAATTCTGTCGCTACCGCTTTCGTGAGATTTTATACTCATTATGGCTTTTCCTCCATTATTAGTAATTTCATTGAAAATAATTTCACTATCTGTTACTACAATCACTTCATCAAATAATCCTGTTGCTAATGTGTTGTCATATGTGTGCCTAATGACGGTTTTATTACCAAGTGGCTGCATCAGTTTGAATGGAAATCTGGTAGCTGCATATCGCCCTGGTATCATGGCAATTTTCTTCATATTTTTTCAATTGTATTTGGCAAAATTATCGATGATAATCGGAAACTTCTATAATAAGTCCATTTTAAAAATCAACACATGTTTCTCTTTTATTGCAAATCTTCATTTACATTTGAAAAATAAATTGGCTGGTTTTTTTTAAAACTTCTTTTCTATAACTAACAAATGAAAACAATATAAATGAGTATTCATTAGCCGATCATTTGAAAATAAATTAAAACTTCACTCATGAAAAAAGTATACCTGCTCCTTTTTTTGTTCATTGCATTCATTACATCAAATGCACAAACGGTAAGTATTTTGTACAATCTAAACACAACAGATTCTACAGTTATCGGCAATAAAAGATATCATGTAAGTGAATCCATTTACACAGATGAAGAAATTGGCGCTGGTAATTTCACTTCTTCAAGCTCTGCCATTCAGCGTATTGGTTATTATTTATACACACAAGGAACCAATACAACAGTAAGCAGTTTTAAAATCTGGATGAAAAATGTACCTGTTGGAACTGAAACATTTTCTTCAGGAACTTATTCATCTTCGGATTACACGAATGTCTACAACGGCAGCTTTACAGCGACTCCTACAGGGTTCAGATATTTTACTTTGAGTACACCTTTTGTGAGAACACCAGGAACTAACTTACAAGTGTTGATTGAAAGATTAGACAATTTAGCCCATGCAGGATATAACTTTCTGGAATCAGAAGGAAATATTACTGACCCTACCCTAAACACAACTAGATATTACAATGGCAATTCTGCTCCAAATGGAGCTACAGTGCTGACCCCAAAAGTTTCTCGCCCGGCCATCAGACTTATTCATACTTATGCGCTAGATGCTGGTATTATTGACATCGTAAATCCACCAGTTTCTTGTTATGGCGATCCTCAAAACATTGATGTGCAAGTTTATAATGCAGGTAATGATGTTATTCCCGCAGGAGCAGCTTCTGTTACATTGAATATTTCCGGACCAAATAGTTTCAGTGGTGTACAAACAAATGCTACTTCTATTGCTTCAGGTTCAGTAGGAGTTGTTACTTTTAGCAATATCAGTCTTAATAATCCAGGTGATAATATCGACTCTGCTTATGTTACATTAGCAGGAGATGGCACTACATTTAATGATACATTAGTTTCTGTTACAACAACTGCTTCAACATTAAATACCTATCCAATTGTAGAAGATGCAGAAACAACACTTCCCGTTTTCCCATTTGTAACACAAGTTTCTGGCTCATCTCAATTATGGACGCTGCAATCAGGAAATTACACCAATATTGATCAAACAGTTCCATTGTCACCAAGAGCTCCAGGCACTACTTATTATCTTTTTGATAGTTACAGTGGATCAAGTTCCGTTGGCTTTGTGAGTAGATTGTACAGCAACTGTATCGAATTGCCAACACCATTGGCTCCCAATCCTGCACCGGTTACAACAGTTAGCTTCTGGATGAGTCATGATAATACTTTTGCTACTACTTTGGATAGTTTGTATTTAACCATTTCTCCTGATAAAGGTGCAACATGGACAAGATTATTGCCAGGCTTCCAAAGAGCTGATGTGGGTGCAGCAGTTCCTTACTGGCAGGAAGAAATAGTAGATATTTCTGCTTATAACGGTCAAACTGTTCAGTTAGGTTTTGAAGGTGTGAGTCAGTATGGAAACGCATTTGGATTAGATGATATCAACATCAATTATACCGGAATTGCACCCGTTTCTTTATTAAGTTTTGATGCAGTAAGAAATGGAAAAGTAAATAACCTTCAGTGGTCTACAAGTTTGGAAGTTAATACCAGTAAATTTATCATTGAAAGAAGTACAGAGGGTAAAAATTTCACTTCATTAGGTGAAGTAAGAGCAGCAGGAAACAGTACGGTTAATCAATACTACCGCTTTACAGACGCATCTCCAGTAAAAGCGGTGAATTACTATCGTATCAGAATGGTTGACAATGACAATAATTACAAATTAAGTGAAATCAAGAATGTAAAGAATTCAGGAATCGCTGAAATGGCGATTAATCCTAATCCAGTTAATCAGTTGATGAGAATTAGCCTGGAAGCAGATGCAAATGAAACTGCAACTGTTGTGGTTACGGATTTATCTGGAAAAAGAATCATCAGTAAATCAATGAGTGTTATTGCAAGGTCAAACAATCTGGAAATTCCGGTTAGTCAGTTGTCAAGCGGAACTTATATTGTAACTGTGAGATTAAGTAACCAGACTTTGGTGAAGAAGATAAACAAGTTGTGATAGGGTTTAACCACGAATTCACGAATACATATTTTGAAAGCCGTTCCAAATTTGGGACGGCTTTTTTATTTAGGGGAAATTTTGTGGTAGGGAATGAGTCAGTTCTAATTTTTTTTCGTGTAGTGATATTGCAATATTGCAATATCGCAATATTACGTTTTCTCAACTCGAACAGCCAAATATTTTCACTAATTTTTCTTCACTATAACTGAAGTTTCTTCACTTTTAAACCTCACCTATTTCACCATTGAAAATTCAATAAATTGAGGCACTAATCATTTCAAATTTTGAATTTTTACTTTTGAATTTACATAGCGTATTAAAAAAGCCGCTCTAAATAGAACGGCTTTGTCATTTCAAATATCTCTAAATTAATTATTCAACATTAGTGGCATCACTAGCATCAGTAATTCCTCATCAGGATTTTGTTCGCTAGGTTTCACGATACCGGCTTTGGTTGGTGTGCTTAATTCCATTACCACTTCAGAAGTGTCTGCACCATTTAGCATTTCAATAAGGAATTTAGCATTGAACGCGATCTGCAAATCTTCGCCATCATACTGACAAGCCATGCCTTCATTTCCTTCGTTACTGAAATCAACATCTTGAGCTGTTAATTGAAGACGATTACCGCTTATAGCTAATGCAATCTGGTTGGTACTTTTATTACTAAAAACGCTAACCCTTCTTAATGCGTTTTGGAAATCACCTTTATTGATAATCATTTTGTAAGGATTATCGGTTGGAATCACCACTTTATAATCAGGGAAGCGGGCGTCGATAAGGCGACACACCAATTCAGTACTACCATGTGTGATAAAAAGATGGCTGCCGTTATAAGAAACAGTCAATTCATCTTCATTATCAGGAAGCGCACCTTTTAATAATGTCAATGGCTTTTTTGGAACGATGAAAGAATCTTTCTTTGGGCATTTGATGTCGTTTCTTGTAAAACGAACCAAACGATGTGCATCAGTAGCTACAAAAGTGATTCCTTTTTTATCCAATTCGAAGAAAACGCCAGTCATAGCCGGACGTAAATCATCGCTACTTACAGCAAAAATTGTTTTGTTGATGGCAGTTACCAAAGCAGAAGAGCTCATGGTAAAAGCATTGGCTTCATCAGCCTGAGGTTCTTTAGGGAAATTATCAGGATTTTCGCCCATTACTTTGTACTTCCCGTTATCGCTGGTAATTTCAATTCCAAAGTTTTTGTCAATATTGAAAGTCAGAGGTTGATCTGCAAGGTTTTTAAGTGAATCCATCAAGATTTTTGCAGGAATACATACTTTACCGCTGTCTTTAGCTTCAATAGTCATGTGAACTTTCATAACCGTTTCTAAGTCGGTAGCCACAACCGTCAGCTTGTTTGCTTCTATTTCAAATAGAAAATCTTCTAATATTGGCAACACCGTGTTGGTATTGATTACGCCGCTGATTTGTTGCAGTTGTTTCAACAGTGCAGAGGATGATACGATAAACTTCATAACTAAAATTTAATAAGTGCCAAAGATAAAAGATTGCCGTTAATGAAACGAAGATAATTTCTTCCTAATTTCAACATCCCAACAGCAAATTTTCAACATTTGACACAACCTTTGAACATAGGAACGGAAAAAGCCCTTCAAAAAATTGGTCAATTTTGTGCTTATCAAGAGCGCAATCATAAGGAAGTGAAGGAAAAGCTCTACAGTTATGGACTTTATAAAGACCAAGTTGAGGAATTGCTTTCCAAGCTAATTCAAGAGAATTTTCTAAACGAAGAACGATATGCCATTGCCTATGCCGGCGGCAAATTCAGGGCTAAAGATTGGGGAAAAAACAAAATCAAATATGGATTAAAACAACATCAGGTGAGTGATTATTGTATTAAAAAAGCATTGAAAACAATTGATGATGACGAATATGTAAAAACGCTACAAAAACTCTATTCAGCTAAAGAAAAAACACTGAAATCCGAGAAAAATATTTTTATTAAAAAGAGAAAAATACAACAATACTTGATGCAGAAGGGGTATGAAACTTCTTTGATTAATGAGTTGTTTAATTAAAAATACAAAATACAATGGCAGAAGATTTACAAATAAAACAAGGCTCAAAAGAAGAAAAATATCTCTCCTTAATTCCACAAATAAAAGGTTTGCTGGAAGGGGAATCTGATCTAATCGCCAATCTTGCCAATATATCAGCGGCATTGAAAGAGCAGTTCGGCTGGCTTTGGGTAGGTTTCTATTTATTAAAAAATGAGGAGCTGGTTCTTGGTCCTTTTCAGGGACCAGTTGCGTGTACGCGTATACGAAAGGGCAGGGGTGTATGTGGAACTTCATGGGAACAAATGAAAACTATAATTGTGCCTGACGTAGAAAAATTTCCCGGTCATATTGCCTGCAGCAGTTTATCAAAATCAGAAATAGTATTACCTGTTATTAGCGCTGGAAATTTTATCGGCGTATTAGATGTAGATAGTGAATTGTTGAATGATTTTGATGAGATGGATGAGCAATTTTTAAAAGAAATTTTATTGATACTTGAGGAAAATTTGCTAGCCTAAAAACTTGTAAATAAATATTACCAGGGAGTAAATAAACTTCAGTGAAAATATTTGGCTGTTCGAGTTGAGAAGACGTAATATTGCGATATTGCAATATCGCTAATACAATAATCATTACCCAACCTTAAAACGCCTCTGTTTTTAAAAAACTACTTTTCAGGAAAATTTTCATCAGCAATTTAATTCCCATCCTTCCAATTCCACAAGTACCTGCAAGCATAAGACCTAAATGGACTCCATTTCGCAGCAATTGTTTCCATATCAATTTTCATCTGCTTTTTGGAAGTATTGTCTATTGAATATAATGAACACATTTGTTGTTGTATGCCCAAATCATCAGCAGAAAAAACATCTTCTCTGCCCATAGCGAACATCAATACCATTTCTGCAGTCCAATGGCCAACGCCTTTAATAGCTGTTAATGTTTGTATCACTTCTTCATCTTTCATTTTGTGAAGTTTGGCGTCTGTAATTTTGTGCTCAATAAAGTAGTCACAAACATTTAGCACATAATTCGTTTTAGAATCAGAAAGGCCGATGCTTTTTAACGTTGCAAATGGAGTCGCTGCGATTTTTTCCAGTGTAGGTTTTTTATTATCAAACAATTCCAAAAATCTTTCATGAATAATAGCAGCAACTTTAGTGCTCAATTGTTGACTCATAATAGAAAAGCAGACCTGCAGATAAATGTTTTTTTTAGTAGATAGACTGGCAGGATTTTTTTTGTCGATAATTTTCGCAAGGACTTTATCCTTACTTAAGTGTTGAATGTGGCTCATTGGATTTTAAGAATTGTTTGTTGTTTGTGGTTTATCGTTATTCGTTAGTGGTTTTTCGTTTGTTAAACTCTAGAACATGTTGAACCTCTTGAACCTTTTGAACAAGCTTCTAAAAACGCAACGTCCCTTTCAGAAGACATTGCTGAGAATTTCGGTAAATATCGTTCAGTCTATCCAGCATCTAGCATCCAGCTTATCTAGCTAATCCAGCCTATCCAGCTTTATCTAACTCACCCCCCAACTCGTTCCTCCATCCTTCTCATCTTTAATCACGATTCCCATTGCTGTTAACTGGTTTCTGATTTTGTCTGAAGTGGAAAAGTCTTTTTTCAATTTTGCTTCTTTTCTAATGTCAAGTAATAATTCCATCACTGGTTTCAAGACTTCGTTGTTATTGCCATCTGTATTTTTCAATCCGAACACATCTTCAATAAACACACCGAAGCGTTCTTTTAATTTATTCAGTGTATTGCTGCTGATATTTTGAATAGGAATGATACCATCTTTTAATGAATTGATTACGGGCGCCAACTCAAACATATTGGCAATCACTTTCGGCGTGCTGAAATCATCATCCATAAAAATTTCAAACTCATTCACCCAGTTGTTTACTTTATCATCAAGTTCTTTATCAGCAGGAATGTCATTGTTTTCAGAAGATAACTTTTTCAATACTTCATAAGCTTCCCATAAACGTTTGAACGCTTTTTCACTGGCAAGTAAGGCGTCGTTTCCAAAATCAAGTGTACTTCTGTAATGACTTTGAAGAATAAAAAAGCGAACCGTCATCGGATGAAAAGCTTGAGTCAACAATTCGTGATTGCCACTAAACATCTCCGTTAGCTTGATGACATTGTTATAGCTTTTACCCATCTTTCTGCCATTGATGGTAATCATGTTGTTGTGCATCCAGTATTTTACAGGAGCCGTATGATTGCAAATAGTACTTTGTGCAATTTCACTTTCATGGTGAGGAAACAACAAGTCCATCCCACCGCCATGAATATCAAATTGAGCGCCTAAATATTTCGTTGCCATTGCAGAACATTCGATGTGCCATCCTGGGAAACCCTCGCCCCATGGACTTTTCCAGCGCATGATATGTTCGGGCGGTGCCGCTTTCCACAAAGCAAAATCAGCCGAATCTCTTTTTTCTGATTGACCTTCTAAGTCTCGAGATACAGATTCACGATTTCCAGCGTCAATTAAATCTTCTAAAATTCTTCCACTTAATTTTCCATAATCATGTTGGGCTGCATATTTTTTTACATCAAAATAAACAGAGCCATTCACTTCATAAGCATATCCTTTGGCAATGATATCTTCTATCATGCCAATCTGCTCAACGATATGACCAGTTGCTGTAGGTTCAATACTGGGTTCAATACAATTAAACTCCTTCATTGCCCAATGAAATAAGTTCGTGTATTTCTGAACTAATTCCATGGGTTCCAATCTTTCCAGCTGTGCTTTTTTACTTACTTTATCTTCCGCTTCTCTGCCTTCTTCTTCAAAATGTCCGGCATCGGTAATGTTTCTTACATAGCGAACTTTTAAATTTTTGAATTGCAAATAGCGAAATACGATATCAAATGTTACATAAGGACGTGCATGTCCCAAATGGCTTTCACCGCTTACAGTTGGTCCGCAAACATACATCCCCACATGACCGGGCGTAACAGGTTCAAATAATTCTTTGCTGCGGGTATAAGAGTTGTATATGTGTAAAGCCATTGTATGTGTTGTAAATAAAAATTTGAATGGCAAAGATAATTCACAAAACGGATAAAAAATTCCTGCTGTTTTTCTTCGTTGGTGATAACACCAACGAATGCATCAGTATCATATTTTTAATGCGTTTGGTGAAAACACCAACGCTGGCAAGAAAAGCGCATAAAAAAATTCTGCTGTTTTTCTTCTTTGGTGATAATACCAACGAATGCAGCATCTCAATCTTTGTGAAAGATAATATCAGCAATAATAGGAAAATGGTCGCTCAGACTTTTTTTAATTCTAATAAATTGCTCAACAGAAAAACGTTTATCCGTAAAAATATTATCAATTCTTAATGTTGGAGAAATGCCGTCATAAGTATTGCCAATCAAAGACCCTTTTTCTTTGAAAGCGTTGTTAAGGCCTTTGCCTATTGTGTTGTAAGCGTAACTATTAGGTAAATCATTTAAGTCGCCACAGACAATTACTGGATATTCGCTTTTATCAATTTCATTTCTAACATTATCGCTTTGCCAGTGATGTTTTAAATATCCTTTCTTGAACTTGCTAAGAATAGTTTTTGATTCTTTGATATCATTACCACTTTCAATAGAAGGGTCGTTTAAATATTCTCTGTTGTCGGGCGAAAATCTTAATGTTTCGAGATGTACGTTAAAAACTCTGAAAGTATCGTTGTTTCTGACGATATCTACAGATTGAAAAGTAGAATTGTATTTATTGGGCTCAGGTGAATAGGTTTGTTTGTTGATGATGGGAAACTTACTGAAAATGATAATGCCGAAATGATGAGTTTTATCAAAATTCAGTTTGTTGAAATATGAAAAATGATAGTCTTTCATTTTCATTTTCTTCTTGAACTCAGGGATGTAATTAATCGATTTTACAATGCTATCACTTCCAACCATTTCCTGAAAACAAGCAACATCAGGATTATATTTATTTACAAGGTCGATCATTTCGGTTTTTACTTCGGGATGAGATTTGTGCTGAACAATATCAAAATGCTCCACATTCCAACTCATGACCCGAATAACATTTCTTTCTTTTTTTGTATCAAAGGAAACGCTGAATCTTAACTGAAACACATGCTGTAATGGCATCCAGCAAATAACAATTGTGATTATGCTGATTAGACTTAACCATCGCTTTACAAACAGCCAGAAAATAATAAAGAAAACATTGATGATCAGAAAATAAAAAGCCGTTAGTGAGAACAAACCGGCTATCCAATCATTGCCGAGGTTAATGGAATTGCCGTAACAACCCAACATCAGAAAAATAGCAAATACAACATTGCAGATAATAACAATCGTCTTTGTTGCTTTCCTGAGAAATTGAACGGCCATACTTAAAGTTAAGCAGGAAATTTATGGCAGCGGCCAAATCTTCGTAAGTAAAATAAAAAATCAGTATTATTTAATCGAATCGTCTTCAGAAGCCTTTTTTAAAATCGATTTTTCTTCTTCTGTTAGAAAATGATAGCCTTCGGTGTTGATTTTATCTAAGATTTCATCAATTCTTTTTTGATTCACAAGTGATGATTTACTAAAAGGATTTTTATCACCAGTTTTGTAAAAAACTTTTTTCTTTATGTCTTCTTTATTTTTAATTTGTTTCGGACTGAACAGATTGATTACCCATTGGTAAGACTTGTTCATCCAAACACCAGCGTCTGTTCCTTTGCGTAAAAGATAGATATAGAAAAAGCCCGCCAATGCACCTCCCAAATGAGAAAGACTGTAAGCTGCACTCATAGAAGCTACTCCTGCAAAGTCGATGAAAATATAAACAGTCAACAAAACCCAAATTGGAATGCCTTTTCTGATTTGAGTAAAAAATCGATGATCAGGATTTAAATAGGTAGTAGCCGTAGCAACAGCCATTGTAGCAGCATTGGCACCTATTAATGAAGCATGATTGATATCGGCTTGTATTGGCGGAATCAGATAATGAGCACCTATGAAAAATAATCCACCCAATACACCACCGTAAATGTAAATAGGGATGATTTTGTCATTGCCCGTCATGTCTTGCAACAAATAGCCAAAAGCCCACAACCAAAGCATATTGCTAAGGATGCGCATCACAGAATCTCCTGTGTCGCTGAACATATAAGTAAGAATTGTCCAGGGCTTTTCACTCAATGAAACCAATCCCGAAGGCAATTGAAACCATTGTAAAATATCATTTTGGAAAACAGCAGGAGTTTGTTCATAAAAAAAATAAACGACCTGCATGGTTAGTAAAATCAGGAAGAAAATCGCATTGAGGATAAACAATGCCATTAGCGCATTATTATCACTTCCCAATAAAAATCCTTTTTTCTTAAGGTGTTTGTATTCCTGGTATCTGTCTGATTCACCCATATTAAAAAAATTGTTGTCTGTTGTTTCTATTCCAAAATAATACAATTAATAATCCTGCCAATGCACCTCCAAGGTGCGCAAAGTGAGCAATATTATCACTTGCAGAATTGGATATGCCTCCGAAAATATCCATGGCAATGATTCCGCTAATAGCCCATTTGGCTTTTATTGGAAAAGGTATTGGCATGATAAATAATTGTGTATTCGGAAATGTATATCCATAAGCTACAAGAATTCCCATTATGGCACCTGAAGCACCAACTGTGGCATTGCTGAGTAACATATTTTGATACATGATAAATTCATCCGGAGATAATATGGAATGGTCCAAATTCCAATAAGTGTAGGCGTAACTACCCATTTGCGCCAATCCTGCCACCAAACCACAAATCATATAAAAACTAAGGAATCGTTTTGGTCCCCATAATTTTTCCATTAAGCCACCAAACATCCATAAAGCGAACATATTAAACAGTAAATGGAAAAAACTTCCGTGCATGAACATGTGAGTTACCAGCTGATAAGGTTCAAATGCTTTCGATTTATAGTGATGTAATGCAAATAATTCAGTGAATTTCGAATTGTTTTCAACACCGCCAAATACACTCTGAGCAAAGTACACAAGCGCATTGATGATGATAAGATTTAAAACTATCGTACTTGTTCGTGAAAAACTGTTTCTAAATTCCATAGGTAAATGTAAAAATTATTTATTTGATTTTAAAGTCAGTAATGCTACACATTCGATATGATGTGTATGTGGAAACATATCTACAGCCTGAACTTTTATTACATCATATTTTTCTGAAAGCAACGCAATGTCTCTTGCTTGAGTGGCTGTGTTGCAACTTACATACACAATTTTAGGCGACTCCATCTCCAGTAATTTGTTGACCAATTTTTCGTGCATACCTGCTCTTGGCGGATCGGTAATCACTACATCTGGCTTTCCATGTTTTGTAAAAAAATCATCGTTGCAAATCTTTATCACATCACCTGCAAAAAAATGAGCATGTTCAATTTTATTGAGCGCTGCATTTTTCTTAGCATCTTCAATGGCATCTTCAATCACTTCAACGCCGATTATTTTTTTTGCTTTATCGCTTACAAATATTCCAATGCTGCCTGTACCACAATACAGATCATAAACAATTTCTTCGCCTGTTAATCCAGCAAAATCTTTCGCAACGGAATATAAATTTTCAGCTTGTTGTGTATTGGTTTGGAAAAAAGATTTAGGACTGATCATGAATTCCCATTTACCTAGTTTTTCCATTACATAACCCTTGCCGAAATATACCTGAGGAGTCAGGTCATAAATAGTGTCATTCCATTTTGGATTGATGGTATAGAGCAAAGTCGTTATAGCCGGAACTTTTGCCAGAAGATGATCTAACAAAGCTTTGCGGTTAGTTTCATCTTCGTTATTAATAACAATATTTACCATGAGCTCGCCGGTTGTGGTGAACCTGATAATGATATTGCGCAACCATCCGGTATGTTCTCTGATATCGTAAAAAGCTAAATTGTTTACAGCAGCAAAATCACGAACGGTGTTTCTGATTGTGTTATTTACCTCGTCAAGCAAATGACATTCGGTGATATCAATAACTTTATCGAAAATTCTTGGCGCATGATAACCCAAGGCATTTTGCTGTGTGATGGCGGTTTCAGAACCGATTTCTTCGTTGGTGAGGTATCTTTTATTGCTAAATGTGAATTCTAGTTTATTGCGATAAGCAGTGGTTTTTTCAGAACCGATAATCGGAAGGATTTCAGGAATATCAATTTTTCCGATACGTTTTAAGTTTTGTTCTGCCTCTTGCTGTTTGTATTCCAATTGCTTCTCATAAGGCAACATTTGCCATTTACAGCCACCACAATTTCCAAAATGTTTACAAAATGGGGTCAATCTATTAGGAGAATGTTCAACAATTTTAATGGCTCTGCCTTCAGCCCAGTCTTTTTTGCTCTTGCCCAATTGAATATCCGCCACATCTCCTGGTATTACACCTGAAACAAAAATTACTTTACCATCAACTCTTGCCAGCGATTTCCCTTCAGCCGCATAATCAGTAATGGTGATATTATTAAGAACGACGTTTTTATGTTTTTTTCGCACGATGCAAATTTAGCCTATAAATGAGGAAATCTATTTGTTAATGAAATGTAATTTTCAAACAAATGAATTTTATTCAACTTTTAAAAACGCGATAATTTCAATACATTTGACTACTTTTTTAAAGATTATGAAGAAAATTGTACTCATTACCGCTATTTTATCGTCATTTACGATTATTTCTCAAGCCCAAAACACAAAAACAACAGCCGATGCAACCGCATCCAAAACTCCGGGCGAGTCTTTCACAGTAACATTAAAAACGCCAAGTTACAAATCCGGTCTTACGTATTTGTGTTATCACATGGGCAAGAACCTTAACATAGAGGATTCAACTTACATCAACCAACAAGGTATCGCCATATTTAAAGGCGACAGAAAATTAATGGGAGGCATTTATGCAATTGTATTTCCCGGTAAAAATCTAACTTTTGATTTCTTTGTAGATAAAGAACAAAACCTCAGCATTTATGCGGATAGTACTGATTTGCAAAATGTAAAAATTACAGGTTCAAATGTCAATGAGCTTTTTCAACTCTATCAGAAATTCGTAGGATCTACTGGCATGAAGATGCAAAATGAAAGAATTGCCTATAATGCAGCTAAAACCAAAGAAGATTCAACACTTCATCTAGAAAATTATAACAAGTTCAATAAAGAACTCATTGATTTCAGAGACAAGCTGATGAAAGAAAATCCTGAGTCCATGATGGCTTTGATGCTAAATGCAATGAGAGAACCAGAGATATTAAACAAAGAACCTAAAACTCGTCAGGACACACTTGATAACTATTATAATTACAAGCAACATTATTGGGATGGCGTTTCGTTTACAGATGACCGTGTTATTCGCACGCCTTTCTTCTTACCAAAATTGGAGCGCTATTACAGAGAAATTGTACAACAAGCGCCAGATAGCATTATCAAGGATTTAGATTACAAATTGTTATTGGCTAGAGTAAGTCCGGAAATGTATAAATTTTTATTGAACTGGTTTACAGATGAATACATCAATCCAAAATACATGGGCCAGGATGCCGTTTTTGTTCATCTTTTTGAAAAATACCATAGCAAAGGCGTAAGTACCTGGTTGAATGAAAAACAACAGGAAACGATTTCAAGAAGAGCTTATATGCAGATGAGCAATTTGATTGGTGTAAAGGCAGCCAATCTTGAAATGGTAGATTCTACAGGAAAATTAAAACCATTATACGATTTGAATGCAGAGTATACATTAGTAGTTTTCTGGGATCCAACTTGCGGACATTGTAAAGAAGAAATCCCAAGAATAGATTCAATTTACAGAGCTTCTTGGAAAGCAAAGGGTGTAAGAATTTATTCTGTATTGTCGGATAACGACAAGAAAAAAGAATGGATTGATTACGTTAAAGAACATAAAATCGGCGACTGGACAAACGTATACGAAACCAAGGAAATGGAAAAAGTTGTTGCTGATGCACAGCGTGCTGGTTTCAGACAATTATATGATGTTATTCAAACACCAACTATTTTATTGCTTGATAAAGACAAACGTATAGTTGGTAAGAAATTAAGTTGGGAGCAGTTGAATGATT
>CALCNY010000071.1 GCA_937897585.1 uncultured Chitinophagaceae bacterium
AATGGTACAGGTGAGAATACAACACCTCTAAAGACTGTGTTTGGGGATGCAGTAGCAATAGTTGTTCTGGTATTAGTTGCAAAACCAGAATCAATCACTTTGTATAATTTATTTGCAGAAGCACTTATTGCATCAGTAGCATAAATCACAGCGCCAACACCTGTAGAAGCATTTGCGTTTGAGTAATCTACAACCAATCCACGACATCTAAGCGAATCAACTTTATAAGCTAAACTCCATGTTGATGTGCCAGAATTGTAAACCCATTTTTGTATACCTGCTGTTGAGGCATTTGTCCCAGCGTCATCTGCAATGTAAGCAACATTTCCAGCTGCATTGAAAGAAAATCCATAAGGACTACTTGTATTCGATACGGTGGTGTTGATGATTTGCGTTGATGTATTTCCTGTATTTGTTGGAGTACCTGTACCAACTTTTGCTATACCGGTTAAGCCACCAGACGCTCCCGAAATATATAATTGACCATTAAAAATATTTACATATCTGTTGTTGGCAAAACTACTACTAACCAATGTTCCTGTACCCGATGATTCCAAAACAACACCTGATCCACTACCTACGCCCCAATAATTTGTTCCATCACTAGCAGCACCTCTTGCATTGTTTCCAGAAAAGCTAGTTGTTTTTGATGGTAATGAATAGCTTGTGTCAAAGTTTACTTTAGCAATAGCTCTGTTGTAGCTAGCTGAAGTTGAAGATGCAATAGAAGCTACGCCTGAAGCAGCATTATATCCAGGGATAATAATTGATTGTCCGTCTGTTGATCTTGTAATTCCTCCTTCTGATGTAGCAGAACCACTCAATGTCAAAGCATCAGTACCTGTAGAAGGAATAACTTTAGTTTTAAGTAGAGAACCTGCACTAGAATATTCTTTAAGATAAAGAGGAGTAGAACTGCTTCCCAAAGTTCCTGAGCCCGAACCAACCTGTAATACAATAATATTTCCTTCATGGAAAGTTGCACCAGGTGTTAAGATGTCTGCTGTAAGAGCAGGTTGTGAGAAAGTATAATTTGAAGCCCCGCTTCCTGAGATTGAATAGCCAGTGATCGTTACTGAAATACCTGTGCCAATTGATGCAGAAGCGAATGTTCCAATTGGTGATCCTGAAAGATTAACAACATCACCACTTATTAAACCAACCAATACGCCTGTACCTGAAATAGTAGCAGTTGTGTTTCCATCATATTCCTTATTCAAAGCAGTGATACCTGTTACCGTTATTGATTTGGTTGTGATATTTGCAGTTAATCCTGTTGGCTGACTGATGGTATAATTTGATGCATCTTGTCCGTAAATATTATATCCTGTAACTGTTATTGGCTTGTTGGTTCCAACTGAAGCCGTATTAAAGCTAGCAGTATATACAATATTCAATGATACTTGATCTCCAGAAATAACACCATTCAATATTTCTGTTCCAGATAATGTGGCTGAAGTATTACCATCATAAACTTTATTGTTGGCAACTAAACCTGTAATTGAAAGATTCTTCGCAGTAATGTTGGCCGAAAGACTAACTGGATTTAAATCATAATTTGATGCTGACGAACCAGATAATGAGTAACCAATTACATTAACTGTAATGTTGTTTCCAACAGTAGTTACAGTAAAATTAGCAGTGGGCAAACCGATTAAAATCACGTTATTGATATCAGATGCTAATACTCCATTTAATGTTGCTGTTCCATTTATTGATGCAGTAGTGGTAGCATCGTATATTTTGTTGTTGGCAGTCAAACCAGTTACACTCAATAAAGCAGGAGTAATGTTTGCTGTCAAACCTGAAGGCTGTAAAATAGAATAATTTGAAGCACTACTTCCTGTCAAGGAAAAGTTAGTGGTGATAGACTTATTGTTTCCAACATTAGCGTCAGCAAAACTTGCATTACCTGTTGTATTTACAATATCACTTCCTATAACACCATTTAATGTAAATCCTGTAACAGTTGCAG
>CALCNY010000072.1 GCA_937897585.1 uncultured Chitinophagaceae bacterium
CTTCTGGCATAATTGTTTTATATCTGCTGTCTTGTGAATTAAAATTATAATTGTCAGGAATTGGATTTATTTTTTGAGTTGTGTCGTTTTTATCAAGAATACTTATAAAATTAGTTAAGCTATCCATTGCTTTAAAAGACGAATCCAAGTCGTTTATTAAATTAATTTCAAGGTTACCTGCTTTGTGATTAGTTCTTGAAAAAACGATATACGCAGAATCCTGAAATAACATACATTCACTCATAAAAGAATTGTTGGCCTGAAGTGTTAATACTCCAGGAACAATATCTTTATTTCTTGATAATAAAACATAATTGATTTCTTTATCTTTTTTATATGCATTTTTCACTTCTCCTTTTATCCTAAAAAAATTCTTTTGAATAAAAAAATTCAGTGCGTAATTCCCGGGTGTTATTGTTGAATCTATAACCAAACTCGCTTTTAAATATCCGTTGATAAGTGGGTATTTATAATGCCATTTTTTGCCGTTTGAAATATTCTCAATCCACAAATGAACAGAAGCAGTTTTGATTGTCCTGAAACTGTCTGAAAGATTGAGTTCAAAACTTAAAGTATCGCCTCTTTTAAAAGCCGTATTATTTAAACTGAATTCAATTTGTTTTGACTATAACAATTGGAAGAGCCAAAAAAAAGTAAGAAAAAGGTGCTAACCGCTGCTAATAAATTTTTCATTTCGCGAAATTATCTTAAACAAATGTTAATGCTTATATAAAAAATGTCTCTGAAATTTATAACTCAATTTTTCTGGTCAAAAAAAGGCGCCTGAATTACAGACGCCTTTAAAAAATAATTTTCGAAATGCAATTACATTTCTGCAAAAAACTTGTGGAAATAAGGGATGGTTTCAATTCCCTTGTAATAATTCGCCAAATCATATTTTTCATTCGGACTGTGTAAATTATCACTATCCAAACCGAAGCCCATAAATACCACTTTCAATCCTAATTCTTTTTCAAACAAAGAGCAAATAGGGATACTGCCACCACCTCTAACAGGGATTGGAGCTTTACCAAATGTGGCTTCCATTGCCTTTGCCGCTGCTTGATAAGGTTTGCTGTCGATTGGTGTCAGATAAGGTTCTCCACCGTGATGCAATTCTGCTTTTACAGTAACATTAGCAGGAGCAATTTTAATCAAATGATTGATTAATAAATCAGCCATTTTCTTTGAAATCTGGTTGGGTACCAAACGTGCCGAAATTTTTGCGTGAGCTTTTGAAGGCAAAACTGTTTTTGCACCTTCACCTATATAGCCCCCCCAGATACCATTCAATTCAATGGTCGGTCTGATACCGGTTCTTTCATTTGTTGTAAATCCTTTTTCACCCCAAAGTTCTTTCACACCCAAATCGTTGGCATATTCTTTTTCATTGAATGGAGCTTTAGCCATTAATTCTCGCTCTGCAGGTGTAGATTCCAATACATCATCATAAAATCCAGGAATGGTAACATGATTATTTTCGTCGTGCAATGAAGCAATCATTTTTGCTAAAATAGTAATGGGGTTGGCTACCGCTCCACCATAGACGCCACTATGTAAATCTCTGTTGGGGCCTGTAACTTCAACTTCAATATAACTTAAACCGCGAACACCAACATCAATACTTGGTGTTTCTAAACTGATCATGGCAGAGTCGCTGATTAAAACACAATCTGCCTTTAAAAGCTCTTTATGTTCTGCAACAAATTTGCCTAAATTAGGAGAGCCCACTTCTTCTTCGCCTTCAATACAAAATTTGACATTGCAAGCCAAAGAGTTTGTTTGAATCATTGTTTCAAAAGCTTTCACGTGCATGTACATTTGACCTTTATCATCGCAACTTCCTCTTGCATAAATTTTGCCATCAACAATGGTAGGATCAAAAGGGTCATGTTTCCATAACTCCAATGGCTCTGCAGGTTGTACATCATAGTGACCGTAAACCAAAACAGTAGGCTTTGATGCATCAAATATTTTTTCGCCAAAAACAATTGGATGACCTGCTGTAGGATAAATTTCTACTGTATCGGCACCTGCTTCTAGCAATCTTTGTTTAATGGCTTCGGCACATTTTATCATGTCGCCTTTGTGTTCTGATTTTGCACTCACGCTTGGAATGCGCAATAATTCAAAGAGTTCATTTAAGAATCTTTCTTTGTTTTTTTCCTGATAATCTTTCCAAATTTGCATATTGATATTTTTGTAAATAAAAAATTAGAAGAGCACAAATGTATTGTATTTGTGAAATAAAAAAATCGATGATTAAACACAAATAAATGTGGAAAAGTATTTGTGTTTTTTAGATGATTAATCTATCAAAAGCCATTTACTTTGCGCCACAATTGATTATTCAATTTATCAGCCTTTGCTACTGGATTTGAATGCTTTTCAAATCCAATTCTGCAAGGGCTGAGTCTATTTAAAGAAGCAGCCTTTTAAACGGCGCTGTATCTTTTTTGCACGTATTCCCAGTTTACCACGTTCCACCAATTTTCAATATAGTCTGCTCTTTTGTTTTGGTATTTTAAGTAATAAGCATGTTCCCAAACGTCGAGGCATAAAAGAGGAAATCCTTTTATTTCCAATCCACTTACATCCATTAAAGGGTTATCTTGATTGGCGGTACTTCCAATGATCAGTTCGCCTTTTTCATTTTTACAAAGCCATGCCCAGCCACTTCCGAATCTGTTTTTTCCGGCATCAGTAAATTGTTTTTTAAATTCAGTAAAACTGCCGAATTTCTTTTCAATGTCTTTTATCAAATTGCCGTCTGGTTTATTTTCGTTTATTTTTGGGCGCATACATTGCCAGAACATTTCATGGTTGTAATGACCGCCTGCATTGTTTCTGAATTTAGAAGAATATTTTGATACTTCCGGCAATAACACTTCTAGAGATTTATTCGTGTCTATATTTTCTGATGTTGCAGCATCCTTAAGATTTTTGGAATATGCAGCAGCGTGTTTGGAATAATGAATTTCCATTGTAGTGGCATCAATTACATTTTCAAGTGCATCGTAATTGTAGGGTAGAGGCTCTTGATTGAAACCTGTATGAAAAGAACTGATTTGTATTTTTTTTGTTGGTGTACAAGATTCAAGTAGCGAACTGATACCTTGAATTCCAAATGCTATCATAGCTGTACCTGCAGCAGAATTTTTAATAAAAGTTCTTCTGGTGTTTTTTGAATTATTCATAAGAAACAGATTGATTATTTTTCTTGAATATACCTTTTAATTTTTTCATTTGCCTTGTATAAAAATCTTTATTGAACAATTGTGAATCATTCATGGCTTTATAAGTAAGAAATGTTCCTACAGGGGCAAGTACAATAATGGCCAACCACATACCGACAATTGGAGATAAGATATCTTGTTTTACAAATTTTTCTCCAAACAAACTCAGCAGATGGAAAATCAAAAAGAAAACAATCGCCACCACCAAAGGCATACCCAATCCGCCTTTTCTGATGATAGCACCCAAAGGAGCACCGATGAAAAATAAAATCAAACATGCCAATGAAATAGAATATTTTTTGTGCCATTCAATCAAATGCAAAGTGATGTCTTTTTCTTTCACATCTTTATTAACATTAAATTGGTTGATGCCTGATTTCATGGAGGCTATTTTATTTAAGGCATATTGTTTAATCCTGTTGTTGATGGAATCCGAAAACATTTTTTTATAATCATCAAGATGAATTTTTGGATTAGACTGCTTCCATATTTTTTCAGGCAATGAAGCATAAATCAACTCATTACGTTTCATTTTATCAAAAGTTATTTCTAATTGTTTTCTATCTTTTTTTAAAGAATCAATATTGAAACTCAATTGTCGTGCACTTAGCATTTTGAAATTCTTACTGAAAATACTATCGTTGGTTTGTTGTTTTTGAAGCACACTTAAATCAAATAACTTTTTGAATTCTTTAAAACCAAGTCTAGTAAATTCAGTAGCGCTGTCGCTAAGATTGCCTCTTTCCTGATATCGATATCCATTTTCGAGATTGAATTCAAGATATTTTTCATCATCAGAGATTTTCATTACCCCTTTTTCAGCTACAATACAATTATCCTGAACTGAATTGTTCTGTTCGAAGATGATGATGTTATGAATGGTTCTGCCATCACTATCTTTTTTACCAACCTTGATGGCATAATTTGGAATATGTGTAAAGAAGACTCCTTCCTTTAAATCGAAAGCAGGTTTTTTAAAATAGATATCGCTGTAAAGGGTTACGAATTTTAGATTTGAGTAGGGTATTACATAGTTCGCAAATACAAA
>CALCNY010000073.1 GCA_937897585.1 uncultured Chitinophagaceae bacterium
GTGGAATCCTGAAAAATTTATTGCAGACGCTTTGCAAATAGACGCTTCTGTTGCGGACTATATTAAAAAAGTATTGGCTCGAAATGAATATCCGGAGAAAAACTACCGAGCCTGTCAGGGTATTTTGAATTATAAGAAACGCGTGGGTGATGTAAGGCTTATTAATGCTTGCAAAAGAGCTGACAGCTTTAATGTGTACAATTTTGGAATGATTGAACGCATACTAATATCAAAAGCCGACTTCTTCCCACTTGAAGAAGATAAACCTTCAAACACAGAACCCACAATGCCTCAGCATGAGAACATCCGCGGCGGAGACTATTACCAATAAATACAATACCTCATTATTAACCAACCAATAAAAATCAAAAACGATGAACAAAGAAAGTTTAGAAAAGATGAACCGAATGCGGCTATTGGGCATGCACCTTGCCTTCAAGACCTGTATTGATACTAATCAAACGGAAGCCTTTACCAATGATGAGTTAGTGCATCATCTGGTACAAAGTGAATGGGACGACAGGCAACACCGGGCTGTTCAAAGAAACCTCAAGAACGCCAACTTCCGTTATAATGCAAGCCTGGAACAACTGGACTACTCAGAAGAAAGAGGACTTGATAAAAATCAGGTACAACGCTTGTCAACCTGCGATTTTATTAAAAAGGGCGAAGATTTATTTATTACTGGAAGCACTGGAACCGGTAAAAGTTTTTTGGCATCTGCTATTGGGCAACAAGGCTGCTTACTCGGCCTCAAGGTACTGTACACTAATGTGGCTAAACTAATGTCATATCTGAAAATGGCAAAGGCCGACGGTACTCACTTGAAAGAGCTCGCAAGAATAGAAAAACAAGACGTCCTGATATTAGATGACTTTGGAGTGCAGCCACTTGATAACCAAAGTCGGTCATTACTACTGGATATTATTGAAGACCGTCATGGTAAACGAACTACTATTATCACTTCACAGGTTCCCGTAAAAAACTGGCACGAAGTGATAGGCGAAAAAACACTGGCTGATGCGATTCTGGATCGTATTGTTCATCAATCCATCAGAATAGAACTTTACGGAGAATCGCTGCGAAAAAAACTGAAGCCAAAATCAGAGAAAACAGAAACAACATTGTAAACAAATCGGAATATAAATTATCTTATTTTTGTTCTGCAAAACACAAGTTCTTTATCACATTTTTAGATCCCTTTTTTAAGGCCCCAATCATGAGGTTTTTGAAATCGTTTTTTAGGGGGTCAATTTGAAATGGAATGAGGGGGTCAGTTTAGCCGGATTTTACAATCAATCGCCTTGTTTCAGCAATTTCAAACAGGCAATGGGCAAATGCCAGGTAATGTTCCTGGTAACTTGATTCATTAATGACAACAGGATAACACTGCTTAAAATACTCTTTCACTTTGTTGTAAAGCCCTTTTAAGTGATTTCGGTAATCATGGACAGATTTATAGCCGTTAAACCTTACATCTGCCTCTTGGTAGTCTTCAAATAGACTTTTGGGTACGCTGTTATGTTTATTTCCAATTACAGCTTTTGCATGTCGAATTTCTTCGAGGGCAATAAAAAATAGTTCATTTTCCATATACATTTTTATTTATTTATTTGTAAACAAATAAATAATACGGGCATTTAGGTATTCGATTGATGTTGTTTTCCACGGAGTTTTGGGAGAAAAAAACATGTAGAGAATCATCTTAGGCAATAGGCAATGTATATATATATACATTGCCTATTGCCTAGTAGATATGATGATTGAAAATACCGTTTTTGCCTTAGGCAATTTCCTAAGCTCATTATCCACCGATTTATCCTTAATTCGGCAATTTTTACAGTTTATTTCGTGACAAATAATAGTATAAATTTGTCACGAAAATGAATAAGTAAATGCAACTGACTGAAAATAAAATACAAGAGCTAATCAAAGCAAAGGGGAAGGGTTTTGTATTTACCTCAAAATACTTTTCTTCTAAAGCTGATGATGTGAGTGTTGTAACATCAGCACTTAGCCGTTTGGTACAAAAAAAGATTATTCGCAGGCTGGCACATGGTCTTTATGATTTACCGGAGGTTCATCCAAAACTTGGAGAAATAATGCCAAGTACGGAAATGGTTATTGAAGCTGTTAAAACCTCAGAAGCTATTGAGGTGCAACCAACCGGAGCGTATGCGGCTAATCTTCTAGGACTGTCCACTCAAATACCTATGCGTATTGAGTTTTACACCAATGGCCCTAAGAAGAAAATCCGTTTTGGCAAGCAGGAGATTTTGCTCAAACCCACAACACCCAAAAACATGATCGGGGCAGGCACTAAAGCAGGCTTGGTTCTTCATGCACTTAAACAAATTGGGAAAGACAATATTACTTGGGATATGATAAGTCATATCAAAAAGCAGCTAGATAATAAGGAACTAAAGCAAATCAAAAAACTGGCTCAATATGCCCCAGCATGGATTGCGAAAATTATGCGTGAAATCCATGGCTGATTTATTTATAATGGAAAATATTTTCCATTTATCACCATATAGTGGAAAATTCCTCGCTATTTTTTTGCAAACTGGGCTTTTAGTGGAAAAAATTAGATAAAAAACAGCTTTTACATTTAATTTTTAGTGCATTAGGGCGATTTCTAATAACAGACAGGAAGGCTATAATGGAAAATATTTTCCAAAAATGGCGTTATAGTGGAAAATTTACGCTAAACTTGTGGTAAATCTGACAGATAATGGAAAATAATCTACCGCTTCACTTACAAGAAGTAATCTGTAGTTCACAGGATCCAAAAATTTCTAAACAAATAACCAAACTATTAAAAGCTGGAGCAATTAGAAAAATTGCCCCAAGGATATATTCATCCAATTTAGAAGAACCCATTGAAGGCATCATTCGCAGAAATATCTTTCAGATTTTAGGAAATCTTTACCCTGGTGCAATGTTGAGTCACCGTTCTGCTTTTGAATTTCAGCCTACAAAAACAGGCCTGCTGTTTTTAACTACGAGTTATACAAAAAAAGTAAGTCTTCCGGGCATCACCATTCAGTTTCTTGAAGGTCATTCACCGATTGAAGGTGATAATAAATTTTCCGGTGAATTGTATGCCTCCCAAAAGGCACGTGCTTTTTTGGAAAATTTGCAAACAACCAAAAAATTAGGTAGTGCTTCAAAATGTTTGAGTTTTCCAGAAATAGAGGAGCGTTTAGAACAAATTATACGAGTTAATGGTGAAGATGAAATCAATAAACTGAGAGATCAGGCGAGAGTCATTTCCAAGCAATTGGAAATGGCCAAAGAATTTGAAAAGTTGAATCGTTTGATTAGCGCTTTGCTGACTACCAAAACGTCTAAAATTCTAAGTTCACCACTAGCTAAAGCAAGGGCATTTGGAAAGCCTTATGATCCTGCAAGATTGGAATTGTTTGATATGCTGTTTCGAGAATTAAAAAACACAGAATTCCCATATCGAGAAGAAAAAAATAATACCCCTGCATCATTCCGGAACTTCGCCTTTTTTGAAAGCTACTTTTCAAATTACATTGAAGGAACTGTTTTTGAAATTGACGAAGCAAAAAAAATCATACAAACGAATAAGCCACTTCCTTCAAGAAACGATGATAGTCACGATGTGTTGGGAACCTATCAGATAGTTTCTAACAAAAAAGAAATGAAGATTACGCCTTCAACTCCTGAAGAGTTTCTGAAAATCATTTCGTTTCGTCATTCGATATTATTAAGTGCTCGGTTGGATAAAAATCCAGGACTATTTAAGGACAAAAATAATTTTGCCGGAAATACTGCCTTTGTGGATTTTAATTTAGTGAGAGGTACATTAGAACAGAGTTTTAGTTTTTATAGTGCCTTGGATCATCCATTTGCCAAAGCAGCCTACATCATGTTCGTGATGAGTGAGGTGCATCCTTTCTTGGATGGGAATGGGCGTATTGCAAGGGTAATGATGAATGCAGAATTAGTAAAAGCAGAGCAATCTAAAATCATCATCCCAACTGTTTATCGTGAAGACTACATGGGAGCCTTGAAGAAATTCACGAAGCAAAGGAAATGCGATACCTATATCAAAATGCTACAAAGAGCACAAGAGTTCAGTGCGAATGTCTATGATGAGAATATGGACAACATGCAAGAGTACTTAACCTCATGCAAAGCATTTATTGAAGATTCAGATGTCATTTTAAAAATAGTACCACGGTCGAATTAATTGCTTGGAAAATGAAACAATTCTTTTATTTTTGCTTCAGCAAGCGACATGTTGCGGTTCGTTAAAGCCCCCCAGGGCTGAAACCTGAACCTTGCTCGTGACCCTTGTGTGCAATAGGATATATAAACGGCTGGTTTACATGATATTTAGAGAGAAAGTTCATCTGCCTCTCTCTCCGTATTATTTCATTATTTTACTTTCATTCCCATTTCAATAGCCACCGTTTTAATGGTGTCTTTCGCTACTTTTTCATCCTGGACAAGCTCCTGAATTCTATCAGCAAGCCAAGCGGTGAGTAGCTCATCCTCGTTGGTCTTCAGTAGCTCTGCCAATTTTGGGATCCAATCTCGACGGGCTTTACGCTCACCACGTTCCACATTACTTAGCATAGGAGAGTCAATGTCTAAGTGGTAAGCCACATGACGTTGCATCAATCCTTGAGCTTCTCGTAAAGTGCGAATCTTGGTTCCAAACATAGTTTTCATATCTACCTCCGACTTGTCAATATTTATTCAAATATAACAAACGAAAGGCATTTATAAGAATTTAGATTCGAACAGTAAATTTAATTGTGTTTATATAGTAATGTTAGGGTTATTTTACCGTGGGAAAGAATAGGTAAATGTACTAGGTGAATTAGTATGAATTCAGTTGCCGAGGAATGCTCGGTAGTTGGTTTTTGAAGTGACTATTTCCAAAATGGAAATAGTCGGTGAATTATACCACCTGTTTTTATTCAAGTCAGTCTTTTCAAACAAAAGACACTTTTTTGAAAAACTGTCTTTTGTTTGATTAGCTTCAGACCTAATAATAGAAGAGTATTAGTTCCCTGTCTTATGAACTTCCCATCCAAATTGCATGAAAAATCGGAAAAATTCATGCAACAATTGTGTATAATGTTCATATTCAATGATTAAAATATAATTTATGAATTATTCGATGTGGTTGCTAAGTATTATTTTCGAATATTTGCGTATCATACCGTATCAAAAATTATTTTGTGGTTTAGTATCATGTTCGTATATTTGCGTATCATACCGTATCAAAAGTGTAAATTATGGCAATAATAAATACAGTGAATTTAGATTTGAACTTTGAATTAATCAATAAGTTAAGTTCAATTGATCGCTTTAGCGGCGAATGGTCAAATATTGAAAGACGCGAAGGCATTCATACATTAAAGCAACTTAAATCAATTGCAACAGTTCAAAGTGTTGGTGCTTCAACACGAATTGAGGGCGCGAAATTGACCAACGATGAAATTCAGGTTTTACTTTTTGAAAATTTAACAATAGACAAGCTTGAAGAACGTGATCAACAAGAAGTAGTTGGGTATTTTCAAGCATTAGATACAATTTCTGAGTCATTTGCCGATATACGTGTTTCTGAAGGAGATGTGAAAAACCTTCATAAAATCCTAATGAAACACAGTGAAAAAGATGAATGGCATAGAGGAGAGTATAAACAACATCCCAACTCTGTAGACGCACATTATCCAGATGGCAGAACTGTGACAATTTTCAATACTACAAAGCCAGGTCAGGATACGGAAATAGCAATGCAATCCTTGTTTGAATGGTATCAAAACGATAAGTCTACTCCTGCAATTATAAAAGTTGCAGTTTTTGTTTATGAGTTCTTAAGTATTCACCCTTTTCAAGATGGCAATGGAAGATTAAGTCGTTTGTTAGGGACATTGTTACTCCTTAAACAGGGCTATCCGTGGATTCAATTCGTAAGTTTTGAGCACGAAATAGAAAATAGAAAAACGGAATATTACAAGGTGCTCATGGATTGTCAACAAAATAGGCCAGGTGAAAGTGTTGATTTATGGCTTGATTTCTTTCTAGATTGTTTAAGTAATATACAAGGCAAGCTTATACAGAAATTAGAAGCCCACCAATCTAAGATGACTTTAAATCCGCGTGAGAAAAAAATATTTCAATTTATTGAAGCCTATCCAGGTGTAAAGTCAAGCGAAATTGCATCTAGGTTGAATATCCCATTGCCATCTGTAAAACGAATATTATCCGAAATGATTGCAGACAAAATAATTTCAAAAAATGGTACTGGGACAGGAACGAATTATACAGCTGAAAGAACTGTAAAAGTCAAAACTGATTTGATGATGAAATTTTCGAATGAAGAAACTGAAAAAGTGTTTGAGCTTTCGAATAAGCATGCATTTATTGAAATAAAGAAAATAATTCTAACTCCAAAGTTTGACTGGAAAATTCCAGATGAATGGGCAAAATATCTAAGCCTCCAAAATCCAATAATAACAATTGTCGCTAAGACAAT
>CALCNY010000074.1 GCA_937897585.1 uncultured Chitinophagaceae bacterium
TCTCCTACAGGATATTATTCAGGTTATTCTTATGCTATTCCTGTAAACATCGCCAAAAAAGTTGTAGATGATTTGATTAAGTTTGGAACCGTACAAAGAGGATATCTCGGCATCATGTTTGGCAATGCAGCTGATATGACAGAAGATCAAAAGAAAAAATCTGGAATTGAAGAAGAAAGTTATGATGGTGTATTTGCAACAGAAGTTCCAATGGATGGTGGTGCATATGCAGCGGGTATCCGTAAAGGTGACCGCATCAAAAAAGTAAACGGCATTGACATCACGAGCGGCGGTGAATTGCAAGAGCAAGTAAGTAAATTCAAACCAGGAGATAAAGTTCAGGTCACTGTAGTGAGAGACAATAAAATTCAAATCTTTACTGTCACTTTAAAAAATAAAGCCGGTAATTACGACATCGTGAAAAATGATGAACAAATGGATTTACTAGGCGCTGACTTTACAAACCTCGATGCTAAAAAAGCAAAAGAATATGGCATTACTGGTGGCGTAGTAGTAAAGAAAATCAACAGCAGTGGCGCTTTGTACGACCAAACGCGAATGAAAGACGGATTTGTAATTTTAAAAGTCAATGATAAAGATGTAAACAATGTTGATGAAATGAGGAAGATCATCGGCAATGAAAAATCAGTTACCATAAGTGGATTTTATCCTGGTTATGATGGTCTATATGAATATCCAATTACACTTGAATAATTTAGAAAATAATGATAATAAAAATGCCCTGTTATCAGCAGGGCATTTTTTTTTAAATAAGGTTCAACACTTTAAAATCACCCGGCATCAATTCAAATTGTAAAGATGTCTGATTTAAAATTTCCGTTGTATTAAAAATATTTTCAAATGTCAAGGCTTCATGATTTTCAAAATTGACAGAAATAATTGTGGCATCTAAATTCAGAAATACGAGCAAGACATTTTGTTTTGAATTCCTTTTAAAAGCCAACAGTTTCTTGTCATTAGAAATAAATGAAATTTCAGCATCAACAGTTATTTTTTTTCTTTGCTCTATCAATATTTTATAAAACTCATGGAGTTGCAAATCTCCTTTCCAATCTAATTCATCTTTATCAAAAAAATCTAATCTTTTCTGATTGGGAATTTCCTGTCCGGAATAAATTAATGGAACAGATGAAGGATAAAAGAAACTGAATACAGCTAATGCGTTTGCATAGACTCCGTATTTTTCATATTCAGTTCCATTCCAGCTATTTTCATCATGGTTAGTGGTGAAAAATAGTTGTCTAGCATTTGCAGGATACATTTTTTTTTCTTCATTAAACACTTCATGAAGCGCATCCAGTCCCCAACCATTTTTAAAATAGGATTCTGTTTTATGCATCCATCTCCATGCGTAAACGATATCAAAGGCTTGATAAAAGTCAGGTTCTTCAGTTTCTGCCAGCCAAATCAAATCAGGCTTAATGGCTTCTGTAACTTGTCTGGCTTTAATCCAAAATCGCAAGGGTGTTAAATGCGCCAAATCAGCTCTGAATCCATCTATATCAAACTCCTTTACCCAATAACACATTGCAGATCTCATGGCATCATGAGCAGCTTCATTGTTATGATCAATCTGAATCACATCAGTCCAGTCGTAAGGCGATAAAAATTGTCCATTGTCTGCTCTTACAAAAAAATCAGGATTGGTGATTGTCCAATTGTTATCCCATGCTGCATGATTCGCTACCCAGTCAATAATCACTTTCATACCTAGCTCATGAATAACATTCACCATGTTTTTAAAATCAGCTGCAGAACCATATTCAGGATTTAACTCAAAAAAATTAGCACTGCTGTAATAACTACCCAAACTACCTTTTCGGTTCATTTTACCTATCGGATGTAATGGCATAAACCATAAAATTTCAACGCCCATATCTTTCAACCTCGGCAGGTGCTCCATGAATGCAGCGATGGTGCCTTGATGAGTATATTGCCGAAGATTGACTTCATAAATATTGGCTCCCGACAAATAATCCAAAACTTTTTTATTATTCAACATAAATCGTAGTTATTTGTTTGTGTTTTTAATCAATCAATCTTGCTTAGTACTTCAATGCAAGATTGTACCTTTGCATTGAATTTAATAAGATGAAGCAATTTACAATTCCATTTACATACAGAAGTCAATTAATTTCTGCTATAAAAGAAAACAGAAAACAGCAGGATAAGATGAAAAAGGATTTCAGTCCTACCTTGTTGGATTTTGGGCCACTTCAGATTTTATTGGCACGTCACTTTGGTTTTTGTTATGGTGTAGAAAATGCCATTGAAATTGCTTTCAAAACTTTGAATGAAAATCCTGATAAAAGAATTTTTCTGCTCAGTGAGATGATTCACAATCCATCTGTAAATAAAGACCTACTCGACAGAGGCGTTCGTTTTATGCAAGACACCAAAGGAAATCAAATCGTTCCTTTTGAAGAACTCAATGCAAATGATGTGGTGATTATTCCAGCTTTTGGTACTACGCTCGACATTGAAAGCAAATTAAAATCAATCGGCATCGCCATTGAAAAATACAATACCACCTGCCCCTTTGTTGAAAAGGTATGGAACCGAAGTGAACAAATAGCTCAAAAGAATTACAGTGTAATTGTTCATGGCAAACCTACTCATGAAGAAACCAGAGCTACATTTTCTCATGCAGCTGCCAATACACCTTCGCTTGTTATCAATGACATGAATGAAGCCATTGTGCTGGCTGATTTCATTAAAGGCAACAGAAAACCCGAAGATTTCAAAACTGTTTTCAAGGGAAGATTTTCTGAAGGATTTGATTTGAATAAAGACCTTAACCGTATTGGCGTTGTCAATCAAACGACCATGCTCGCTTCTGATACACAAGCCATCTCTGATTTTTTAAAACAAGTGATGATTGAAAAATATCAATTGACTGAAAATAATGTTGCAGACAGATTTGCTGACACTCGTGATACTTTATGTTACGCAACCAATGACAACCAATCCGCAGTTTTTGGTTTGTTGCAAGAAGAAGCTGATTTGGCAATAGTTGTTGGTGGTTATAACAGCAGCAATACTTCTCATTTGGTAGAACTGTGTGAAGAAAAATTACCAACTTATTACATTGATCATCCAAACAGAATAATTTCTCAAACAAGCATATCTCATTTTAACTTTCATTCAAAAGAAGAAAAAACTACAGAAGATTATTTAGTCTCAAAAACACCTTTAAAAATTTTAATGACAAGCGGCGCCAGTTGTCCTGATGCACTTGTTGAAGAAGTCATCAAAAAAATTGCCAATTATTTTGTGAGTGAGGAAACTATCGAAAAAGTAGTAGGGAGTTTTATTTCTTAAAGTTGATATGATTACAATTTCTTAGCAACCAGCTTCAATGCAATATCCAATTGCTCTTCCATCGTTAGATTTGTATTATCAAGCAAAATCGCATCTGCAGCCATTCTCAGCGGACTCACCTCGCGATTAGAATCTATATGATCTCTCATTTCAAGATTGCTTTTCACTTCATCAATTGTAATGTTAGGATTTTTCTCAAACATTTCTTTGAAACGTCTTTCTACTCTTGTCATGATATCAGCTGTCATAAATATTTTCAATGCTGCATCAGGAAATACCGTTGTACCGATATCTCTACCATCCATAACAATTCCTTTCTCTGCTCCCATTTTTTGTTGTTGAGCAACAGCAAATGTTCTTACCATTGCAATTGTAGCCACTTCACTTACTTTTTCGGCAACAACCATATCACGAATCATATATTCAACATTCTCTTCATTGAGATACATTTCAGAATTCATTGATTTTGCATTGTAAACGAAATGAAGATTGACATGATGTAAAGCTTCCTCAACTGCTGCAGGATATGTCCAGTCTATATGATTTCTAAGAAAATACAATGTAATCGCTCTGTACATGGCACCACTATCTATATATACATAACCCAGTGATTTAGCCAGTTGCTTGGCGATTGTACTCTTTCCGCAAGATGACCAACCGTCTATCGTGATAATTATTTTTTTCATTCAGCAGCTTTAGAAATAGTTGCGTAAAATAACTGAAAAGTTTTTGAAGCCAATGAAAATTGTAGAAATTGTTGAAATAAAATAGTTTCCAAACAAAAGCCCACGATTAAAATCGTGGGCATGTATTTTTGTAAAATTTGAATAATTGATTAAGATTGAGATTTCTTCTCTTTCTTTTTAGGTTCTTCCTTCAATTTGAAAATGATTTTACCAGCTTCTTTATCTAATTCTGCTATCATAGTGTCGCCTGCTTTGATAGTCATGTTTAGAATTTCTTCAGCCAGTGGATCTTCTAAATATTTCTGAATCGCACGGTGTAAAGGTCTGGCACCAAACTGACTGTCGTAACCTTTATCAGCAATGAAATCTTTGGCTTCACTTGATAATTCCAATGTAAATCCAAGATTTACCAAACGCTTCATTACACCTTTCATCAAAATGTCTATAATTTGGAAGATATTCTCTTTATTAAGAGAATTGAAAATGATGATGTCATCTATTCTATTCAAGAACTCAGGGCTGAACGTACGTTTCAACGCTTTATCAATTATAGCCTTATTGTTTTCGTCTTGATTGTCTTGACGAGATTGTGTAGCAAAACCAACACCATCACCAAAATCTTTCAATTGACGAACGCCAATATTGGAAGTCATGATAATCATAGTGTTTTTAAAATCTACTTTTCTGCCCAAGCCATCTGTCAATTGGCCATCATCAAGTACTTGCAATAAAATATTGTAAATATCCGGATGGGCTTTTTCAATTTCATCAAGTAAGATAACACTGTATGGTTTGCGTCTAACCCTTTCCGTTAACTGACCACCTTCTTCATATCCAACATATCCCGGAGGCGCTCCAATCAAACGACTTACGGTGAATTTTTCCATGTATTCACTCATGTCAATTCTAATCAATGCGTCTTCACTATCAAACATGTGCTTAGCCAATGAACGCGCCAATTCAGTTTTACCCACACCAGTAGGTCCTAAGAAAATAAACGTACCTATTGGTTTTTTAGGATCTTTCAATCCGATTCTATTTCTTTGAATGGCTTTCACCACTTTAGCAATCGCTTCATCCTGACCAATTACCGCACCTTTCAAATCCTCAGCCATTCGACGCAACTTGTCTGTTTCAGCTTGAACCATTCTTTTGACAGGAATGCCCGTCATCATGGAAACAACTTCAGCAATATCTTCTTCGTCTATAGGGAAACGTTTGTGTTTGCTTTCTTCTTCCCAATCGATTTTTGCTTTTTCCAATTCTTCCTGTAAACGCTTTTCTGTATCTCTTAAAGAAGCAGCTTCTTCAAACTTCTGGCTTTTTACGACTCTGTTTTTTTCAAGTTTAATATCTTCAATCTTCTTTTCAAGCTCCAAAATATTTTCAGGAACGTTTATATTCTTGATATGCTTTCTGGCTCCTACTTCATCTAAAACGTCTATAGCTTTGTCTGGAAGTAACTTATCAGTCATATATCTGTCACTCAATTTCACACAAGCCTCGATGGCTTCTCTGCTGTAAGAAACATTGTGATAATCTTCGTATTTGTTTTTGATGTTATTAAGTATCTCGATAGCTTCGTCTATTGATGGCTGTTCGATGATTACTTTTTGGAATCTTCTGTCTAATGCACCATCTTTTTCTATATGCATACGATATTCATCCAACGTAGATGCACCTATGCATTGGAGTTCGCCTCTTGCCAAAGCGGGTTTAAAAATATTTGAAGCGTCTAAAGAACCACTCGCACCACCTGCTCCAACAATTGTATGTATTTCATCAATGAACAAAATCACATCTCTGTTTTTTTCAAGCTCATTCATGATGGCTTTCATTCTTTCTTCAAATTGACCGCGGTATTTGGTTCCTGCAACTAATGCAGCCAAATCCAAACTCACCACTCTTTTATCAAATAATACTCTTGAAACTTTACGCTGAATAATTCTTAAAGCGAGGCCTTCTACAATAGCCGTTTTACCCACACCAGGTTCACCAATTAAAATAGGATTATTCTTTTTTCTTCTTGATAGAATTTGAGAAACCCTTTCGATTTCATTTTCTCTTCCTACGATTGGATCTAATGATCCATTTTCAGCAAGTCGAGTGATGTCTCTTCCGAAATTATCTAAAACAGGCGTTTTAGATTTAATTTGTGCAGCGCCGGCACCTTTTGCACCTTTTGGCTGTTGGCCATATTGTTTTCTTTCTTCATCAAAATCATCTTCTTCGTTAAATTCAGCTTGAGGAGGTTTGCTGGTTACAAAGCCTAGTTCGTTTTTAAAAATGTCGTAGTCCACTTCGAATTGATTTAAAATTTGTGTTGCAATATTTTCTTTGTTTTTGAGAATCGAAAGCATCAAATGTTCACTTTCTACCATTGGGCTTTTTTGAGATTTTGCTTCCAATACTGTAATTCTGATTACTTTTTCTGCCTGTTTGGTTAATGGAAGAGAATTGATGTTAGCAATGTTCTTTCCTGTCTTGTCTTTAACAGCCA
>CALCNY010000075.1 GCA_937897585.1 uncultured Chitinophagaceae bacterium
ACGACGCTCTTCCGATCTATAGTTACAAAGCATTTGTTGATGAAAACAATGAAATAGTTGACTACTATGGTGACTTAGGTTGCGGGTTACTTGATTTTAATTTTACAGATTGCTTAAGAGGATGAAAGAATACTAATTTTCATCACACTCTAGGATTATCCGTCCATTCAGTCAACGTTGCCCAATTTTCAAAATCATTTTTAAGTTCTTCCAATTTTAGTTTGGCACCACGAAGTGCAGCTGCTCCTAATAACAAACGCATAGGTGGATTTTCTGATTCCACTACCTGAATCATCGCTTGAGCAGCTCTGTCTGGATCGCCGGGCTGGTTGCCACTTGATGTTCTGATGTCACCCATATTTTTTCTGGCAGTTGCATTATAATCTTCAATATGAATGTTTGTATCATTTGCTGATCTTCCGGCCCAGTCTGTTCTAAATCCACTTGGTGCAATGATGGTTACTTTAATACCTAAAGGAGAAACTTCTTTGTGAAGTGCTTCGCTCAATCCATCTACGGCATATTTGGTGGCGTTGTAATAACCAACACCAGGATAGGAGCGTAATCCGCCGATTGAGGCAATATTTAAAATATGACCGCTTCTTTGTTTACGCATTTGAGGCAATACAGCTTTTATCATATCTCCCAATCCAAATACATTGATATCAAACATCTTTCTGATGGCGGCATCTTCACTTTCTTCCACAGCGCCAAAATAACCGATTCCGGCGTTGTTTACAAGTACATCTATTTTATGGAAACGTTGAATGGTTTGTTCAACGGCTGTATTGATTTGTTCAGGTATGGTAACGTCCAACGTTAATGGAATCGCTGTTTCAGGAAACTGCTGAATGATATCTTGAATGTCATTTGTATTTCTGGAACCAACTGCTACTAAATCTCCTTTTGTCAATACTGCAATTGCCAATGATCTTCCAAATCCTGTAGAACAACCGGTGATGAGCCATACTTTTTTCATAGTTAATATTTTGATTGCAAAAATAGACAGAAATCTTCGTCAATTTCCAATTAGTTTAGTTGTGAAATTGTCTGATAAACTGATTCAAGATGTAAATAAAAAACCTCGGTAAATACCGAGGCGTTTTTTGTTGGGTTACTAGGATTCGAACCTAGACAGACAGAATCAAAATCTGTAGTGCTACCTTTACACAATAACCCAATCATTTTCCAAAAACTAAATTTTGGATTGCAAAAATAAGGTTTTACAAAGATGTTCCAAAAGTTTTTTAAAATTTAATCAGGGTTTTATTCTTGATTTATCATTTTTCAGAAGAAATCAGAAAATCAAGCAGTTTCTGTATCTTCTTTTTCCTTCATATTTTTTATCAAATCCAGTGCTTCAGAAACTACATCGCACATAATTGTAATTAAAGAGCCCGTTTTTGCTGTATTGTAAGCATGCATAATGGCTTCTTTTTCGTTATAAATGATGGTAATGGGAATCTCTCTGGGTTTGGTTTCATTAATTCCTTCTACAAGTAATTGTACCATTTCTTCAGCAGCTCTGCCTCTTAAATGCTTATCCTGACGAATAATAATTTCATCGAAATTTCTGCCTGAAATTCTTCCTAATTCTCTAATGTCGTCATCTCTTCTATCACCGGTTCCACTTATGATACCCACTTTAGGTGTTCCTTCCATTTTACTTACAAAATCGCAAAGCAATTCAAGTCCGGCTGGGTTGTGTGCAAAATCCACTAAAAATTTAAAGTTTTTAAAATGAAACATATTCAACCTGCCAGGTGTTTGAGACACAGAAGGAATGAAAGTTTGTAATGCCAATTTGATATCATCAATGCTGATGTTTCTCCAGAAATAAGAACCCAAAACCGCAGGCAAGCAATTCATAATATTATGCAATGCTTTTCCGCTATAAGTAATCGGCACATCGGCAACTTTAATCACCCTAATTTTCCAAGTGCCTTTCATGATGCTGATGTAACCATTTTCAAAAACAGCGGCATAGCCACCTTTTTTGCAGTGATTGATAATACGAGGATTGTTCTCATCCATACTGAAAAATGCTACGTTGCAATCCAAACCTTCTTTCATATTGTAAACCAAATCGTCATCAGCATTGAGAATGGCATATCCCTGAGGTAAAACGGTTTCAGGAACTACAGCTTTAACTTTAGCCATCTGTTCCATGGTTTCAATACCACCAAGACCAATATGATCAGCGCTGATGTTTGTTACTATAGCCACATCGCAATGCCTGAATGCCAATCCGCTTTTTAAAATACCACCTCTGGCACATTCCAAAACAGCAAAATCTACCGTTGGATCTTTCAACACAAAATTTGATGAAACCGGTCCGGTACAATCACCTTTCATCATCATTTGATTTTGTATGTAAACGCCATCACTTGTGGTATAACCCACTTTATAACCGGCTGTTTTGGCAATATGTGCTGTGATTCTTGTTGTTGTGGTTTTGCCATTGGTACCAGTTACGGCAATAATAGGAATTGTGCCTGCACTTCCTTTTGGAAAAAGCATATCTACAACAGGTTCTGCCACATTTCTGGGTAACCCAACTGAAGGATCAATGTGCATTCTAAATCCAGGGGCAGCATTCACTTCTAAAATGCAACCGCCATTTTCGGTTACGGGTGTACGTAAGTCAGTGGCCATGATGTCAATACCGCAAATGTCTAATCCGATAATTTTCGCTATTCTTTCGCACATGATAATGTTTGCTGGATGCACTTCATCGGTAACATCAGTACTGGTGCCGCCTGTAGACAAGTTCGCTGTGGGTTTTAGTAAAACTTGTTCATCTTTAGCAGGTATAGTTTCCAGCGTATAACCTTTGTCGTCAAGCATTTTTTGTGTAAACTGATCAATCGTAATTTGAGTCAATACTTTTTCATGACCATAACCTCTTCTGGGGTCTTTATTTACCTCATCAATCAGTTCTTGAATATTGCTTTTTCCATCACCTATAACAGCTGCGGGTGTACGAAGTGCTGCACAAATGAATTTATAATTGATAACCAAAATTCTGTAATCAACACCGGTAATATATCTTTCTACAATTACCGATCTGCTATATGATTTAGCCGCTTCGAATGCTACTTTGGCTTGTTCCCAGTTTACAATATTGGTCGTATTTCCTTTGCCATGATTGCCATCAATAGGTTTGATCACAATAGGGTAGCCAATTCTTTCAATGGTGGCAGCTAAGCCTTCTTCAGTTCTTACCACATCGCCTGTAGGAACGGGTATTTGAGCTGCTCCTAACAACAATTTCGTTTCTTCTTTATCACAAGCAATATCAACTGCAATGTTACTGGTGGTGCTTGCAATAGTGGCTCTGATTCTTTTTTGATGTACACCATAACCAAGCTGAACTAAAGAGTGTTTGTTTAATCTGATAAATGGAATCCCTCTTTTAGCGGCTTCGTCTACAATGCATCCGGTGCTTGGTCCTAAGCGAGTTTCCTCTCTGATTTCTCTAAGTCTCATGATATCTGCAGGCAAGTCATAATGAACGCCATCAACCAATGCTTGTGCCAAAGCCACTGATGCTTTTGCTGCAAATACACCCGCTTCTTCTTCTATATAACTAAAACAGACAAAATATTCTCCTTCGTTTCCTGTTCCTCTTGTTCGTCCAAAACCTGTTTCCATTCCTGCAAGTGTTTGCATTTCCAGTGCAATATGTTCAATTACATGCCCCATCCAGGTTCCTTCTTTTACTCTTTCAAAAAAACCACCTCTTTTGCCAACACTACATCGATGTTCAATCATAGTAGGGAACATCGCTTCAAGTCTTTCTCCAAATCCATTGATTTTATTGGTGGGTAATTGTTCCAACTCCTCAAGATCCAGTTTCATTTGAATTAATTTGCCACGTCGTACGCTCCAATAATTAGGACCTCTGAGGACTTTTATTTCCTTTATTTGCATGTTCAAAAATGTTTTATTTGGAAATATAAATCAATAGCATGGTCTTGCAAAAAAATATATTTGGCTTTGCATTTCATCAAATATTTTTCTTGATTCTTTTGATTTTACTAATTAATCCACATCGCTGTATAACATTTCGTCCAAATTGTTTTTTTTAAAATCCTATTTTTGCCATCATTTAAAAAAAATCAAATGCAAATTCCTAAAGGAAAACTATTAGCAATCGGCGGTGCAGAAGATAAAGGCACAGATTTAGAAACCGGTGAAATACATAGAAATAATCTTAATTTTTTTGAACTCGGTATTTTAAAAAGATTTGTTCATGAAGTGGGAAGCACGGATAAACGAATTGAAGTCATTACTACTGCGAGCATGATTCCTGTTGAAGTGGGAGAGAATTATCAATCTGCATTTGGGAAAATCGGTTGTAGTAACATAGGATTGATGCACATCAGAAACCGCGCTGATGCTATGAATGAAGAATACGTGGAAAGATTAAAAAACTGCGATGGTGTTATGTTCAGCGGTGGCAATCAAATGAGGTTGACAAGTAGTTTTGGTGGTACAGAATTTTTATCCTTATTGCTTAAAAGATATCATGAAGAACCTAGTTTTATTGTTGCAGGTACTTCTGCAGGTGCCATGGCAATGAGTAATACGATGATTTATGAAGGGAATGCTGCAAAAGCGCATTTGAAAGGTGAAGTAAAAATTACTACAGGACTAGGTTTTATGGATGATGTAATCTTTGATTCTCATTTTGAAAAACGCGGTAGATTCAGCAGATTGGCTCAAGCTATTGCTACCAATCCATCTTGTATCGGCATTGGATTAGGCGAGGATACAGGCATGCTCATCACCGAAGGAAATAAAATGGAAGCGATTGGCAGCGGATTGGTTATGATTGTTGATGGTCATGATATCAAATACAGCAACATCGCTGATATCCCTGATGGAAATCCAATTAGCATCGAAAATCTTAAAGTCCATTTTTGTGAAAACGGAAATGGTTACATGGTTAATGAACGTGTTTTCTTATCTGAAGCTAAAGAAGGCGCTGTTATTCAGAAACAAGTTCACGTGGAATAATTTTGTTATTACAAAGTATCAGCACTTTGCCTTTTGTAGTAAATATTTTTTTTCGCGGATTTACCTTAATCAGTCAATTCAAATCGATTATTACAGTATACTTCAACAGTTAAATATTCAAGAATTGGATTACTCAAAGTTAATGTTAAATTAAATTGATCTAAGAGTCGAAATTATTATGAATTCAAGACTATTTTTGGCCATTCTATTATAAAAATGAGCAATCAAAATCAGGTATTTCAAACGGACAAGAAGTGGCGATGGCGCACCTTTAAATGGTCTGGTAGGTTTGTAATCTTATTTCTCTTCACCCTAGTTTTTATTATCATTTCTTCACTTCTCAAAGGGATAAAACCTCAATTGCCGGTACTTATTGGTGATAATGATTCTATTCATTATTTAAAGAAAAACAAT
>CALCNY010000076.1 GCA_937897585.1 uncultured Chitinophagaceae bacterium
AACGAGGGGGTCAGTTTCAAATGGATTTAGGGGGTCAATTTGCGTGGATTTTCCACATCCACCTCACCATCATTGATAATCACTCTGTCTCTCTCATCAGGCAGAGGGAAATACTTTGTATAGCGACTGCCATCACGGATTTGTCTCGGCCCCGAAGTGACATCCACAATTGGTGATATGTTGGCAGATAAATTCACTAAATGATTTTTTCAGGAGTTGATTGATAAAAAATGCCGTTGGCATAAGTTGAGAAGGTCATTTCCATAGGAATACCAAGCACCTGACCAAAGTTGCTCATGTTACCGGATTTGAAAGCCGTCAATAGTTGAGGGAGTTTTTTTAATACTCCAACAACAAAAGTGGCAATGGTTGTCCAGCCCAGGTTAAGCTCAATGGTATCAATTTGAGACACATTCAGAGGCTCAATGGCAATCACCTTATTCTCCGAAGCTGATTGAGTAAGTAGCTTGCCATTGGTTGTAAGTGTTATAACCGGTTTGGTGATGTTTACTGAATCCCTGCTGGGATTATTGATAGCCACCTCCGTGCGAAAGGCAATGCCCGACATGGTCACCTTATGAATACGAGGGTTAACAAGCTTTGTAGAAATAGAATCACCCACATTTTTCATGCGTATAAGTTTAATGAGCCCATAAGCCCCCAAGCCAATCAATCCTATTTTTACAATGTTATTCATCGTCCTTTGAATTTAGGGTTTGACTGCATTTAGCATTGATACGATCGGCAAGGTGATCCAGCACTTTTTTCACCACATAACCCACAGCAGCTGAAGCAGCTGCATAGACCATTACATTAGTGAGAGTACCGAAGGAAATAGACATTAAAACAGGCTTTACAGTGATGGCTTTCATTACACCGCCAATCATGCCTGAAATGGTGGTAAAAGCGCCTGTGTCTTGTGGTTGATTCATAAATCTTGCCTTTTGAAAGAACAAGATTATGGAGTAGTTTTGGGACGGAGTTGGCGGTTGTAGGTTGTTGTCGGCCAATGTAGATATTCTCTTGTATTTTAATTATTTTTGAAGGGCTAACATAATGTCATGATTTTGCGCTTATCGACCTTAATCTAACTTAATAAACGAATAATAATAGCGCATATATCGGAGTTGGCGGTAATGTTGGAAAAAACTCTCTTATGGTTATAAACTGGATTATTTTATGCTTGCTGGTCGTTTTACCCATTTTTGTAGCAGTTAAAGGAAAACGCAAAAAGTCACAGCAACCAGCAAGCAGGTTTCGGTTTTATCTGAAAGACATAATCGCAAGTGTTATTTTGCTAGCTATTTTATTTGTTTTAAAACCATCTGTTTATTACCCGCTTGACTTTGCCGCTATTGGTAGGGGAATTACAATAGACGACGAAATTTTTTCAGTTATCCTTCCTATATTTTTTGTACCGTTTGTTTTATCCTTTACACCTTGGAACAACAATTACCCCAAAGACGTAACGACCGCCAGGGAATTGTTTGGCTATCCGATTTATTATTTACCAAACACCACCAGGGAATATCTATTGTTCATTTGCTATATCATCACAGGAGTATTCTTTGAAGAGCTGATATGTCGGCAATTTATGTTCTATTCGCTGAATGCAACTTTGCGTCTAGGTGGAGACATTTTGGTCGTTGTAACAGCGTTGTTATTTGCTGTTGGACACCTTTATCAAGGTTGGAAAGGCGCTCTATCAAACTTTTTTCTGGGGCTAATCTTTGGGAAGATATTTATTATGAAAGGAACACTGGCTTACCCGATTGTGCTTCACCTGTTTTTGAATTTAACTATTGTGGTTTTAGCGTTTAGACGATTGAAAGATTTGAGAAAAGTAAACATGACAATGCAGACATCTTCTTGACAACTGAAGCACTACCGCCAACAGCGGTTATGGTAGGACGACCATCAACACCTAAATTAGAAGGAAAAATAAAACGACAATGGACAAAGAAATTTTATACACGGAAAGACAAAGGTTTAAGCAATGGTGGTTGTGGTTAATTCTATTGGGAGTTAACGGACTATTTTTGTTTGGAGTATTTAAACAAGTTATAGGTGGACAACAATTTGGGGACAAACCAATGAGTAACACAGGACTTTTAGTAGCGTCAGGACTAACCTTTGCTATGACACTTTTGTTTATAAACTTTCGCCTTGAAACAACTATTAAAAAAGACGGGATATATGTTCGCTTTTTCCCATTTCACTTAAAGTTTAAACATTACACTTGGGAGAGTTTGACAAAATCATTTGTTAGACAATATTCGCCATTGACTGAATACGGTGGTTGGGGTTTAAGACTTGGACTTTTTGGAAAAGGAACAGCGTTTAATGTTTCGGGCGACAAAGGTTTGCAACTTGAATTTACAAACAAGAAAAAATTGCTCATTGGGACAAACAAACCAGACGAATTGACCGAAACACTTAACAAAATTGGACAACTAAAACAATGACGACAAAAACCACAAACCGCTAACATCGGCTTGACAATATGGCGGCTGAAGTGCTTCTATGAAACGTTTGTGCAATGTTCAAGAGTAGTAATTCTTTTGAACTTTTGTGTTAAAAATCCGCCACATCGCCAAGCCGAGAACCGTTAGCTGCAAGCATTACGAAACTGACAAAATACATAATATGAATGTCAAAGAAGCTTACAAAAATTGGTCTAAACAATATGATAACAACATCAATAAAACTAGAGACTTAGAAGCCATTTCTCTTAGAAATCTGTTAAGTGAAATAAAATTTGAAAAGTGTCTTGAAATTGGATGCGGTACTGGAAAAAATACCGAATGGCTAGTTACGAAAGGAAATTATATTTTAGCAGTTGATATTTCGGACGAAATGCTCTCTATTGCCAAACAAAAAATAACTGATAAAAGTGTTTCATTTATTAAAGCCGATTTATCAGAAAAATGGGATTTCACTTCTGAAAAATTTGATTTGATTGTATGTAGTCTTGTTTTAGAGCACATTGAAAACATAAATATTATTATCAAACAAATTTCACAACACCTGATAAATGGTGGCATTTTGTATATAGGTGAATTACATCCCTTCAAACAATATACAGGCTCTAAACCTAAGTTTGAAACTGATGAAGGAGAACAAATCGTCACAGCATTTACTCATCACATTTCAGATTTTACAAATGCGGCAAAAGATCATGGCTTAGAGATTGAAATAATAAAAGAATATTTCGACAATAATGATCGATCAAATCCACCAAGAATTCTTTCATTAAAGTTTAAGAAAGTTATCATTTATTAAAAAAAGTATCTCACATTTTTGCAGCCCTGTTTGGTAGAGGTTTATGTCGGAATCTAAAAACAATAAATCAGCAGACGATATTTGCAATCCTGATTGAACATATAACAGTAATTTCCCAACGCTAAGCTCTAAAATATTAAGGCTCGCCAAAGAAATTTACAATCAACTTAACCTGGCTTGGCGTAAGAATTTTTTTTCTTGGCTTAAAACCCAATTCCATTAACTGTTTTTTTAAATTTTCATTTTGCTTTACCCAACGACTAAGTTGAGTACTTGCGCTATTTTTATTACTATTAGGAAAGTAAAGCAAAGCAAGTTCGCAATAACCATATGACCTTATTTTAAAGATTGCTGTCATAAATACAAAGCTATTTAGGGCAAGACAATCAACCTTGCAATATCTATTGTTTCTAAATACATTTCAGTGCAAAATGAAACAAAAAAGCCTCGCAAGAGTGCGAGGCTGTGAAATTCGTTTTATGATACTTTTTACAAAGCTGTAAAAGATAGTTTTTTATCCAGGATGTTCTCTAGTTTAAACATATCCTCTCCAATTTTTGTGTCTACAATTTTTGCGTAATGTTGAGTACTCCGGATATTTTTGTGACCGAGCATCCGGCTTACGGTTTCAATAGGCACACCATTCATCATTGTTACTGTTGTTGCAAAAGTATGGCGAGCAATATGAAAAGATAAATGCTTCTCGATGCCACATAGATTGGCAACTTCTTTTAGATAAGCATTCATTTTTTGATTGCTGATAATGGGGATTATCTTATCGTTTATGCTTAGGCTTTCAAATTTTGAATACTTTTTTATAATGCTCATAGCTACCGGCAAAAGTGGGATATGAGCTTTTGCATTTGTTTTTTGCCTCCTGGTCTTTATCCAAAATCTTCCGTCAGGAGTTTGCTCCATTTCTCCTTTAGTGAGCTTTTGAACATCAATATATGCTAATCCGGTAAAACAGCTAAATACAAACATATCACGCACTTGTTCGAGGCGTGGTACAGTGAACTGCTTTTCCATTAATCCACTTAATTCCGCTTCGGTTAAATATGGACGATCAACCTCTTCACAAGTGAGCTTGATGTCTGCGAAGGGATTTAGCTTAATCCAACCATTTTTGAAGCCAATCATAACAATCTTCTTGAAATTTTGAAGATACTTGATAGTGGTATTGTAATTGCAAGATCGGACAGTCCGAAGATATAGCTCAAATTGTGTGATTAGATGCCTGTTAATGCTTTTTAATGTTACATCACTGGTCTGGTATTCTTTCTGAAGAAAATCCTGCATGAAGGTTTTACAGGTATTGTATTTCTGATAATTTGGATAGCTTGTTCCTTTTCCTATCATCATTTTTAAGTCGGCACAGAAATTTCCCCATTCTTCAATGAGATACTTAGGTCTGGCAGAGTTAATTCCAAGGATTGCATCACGAAGCATGGCTGGCGTGACATCATCATGCAGACTGAGCTGTTCGGTGTACTTGTTATACGCCTTAGCTCTAATTGCATCGATATAGACATTCAGAGACTGAATATTGGCAGATTTACCAACTGCCATACCTCGAATAGGATCCCAATCATCCGGATGGATATAACGCTTAATTCGTAAGGCAACATTTTTTCCATTAATTGTCACCCTTAGCATCACTGGACACTGTCCGTTGAGCTTTGCTTTGCTTCGGTTGATGTAAAAAAGCAAACCGAAAGTGCTTTTGTTTTTTGACGCCATAATAAAGTTTTATGTGCGCCCCCCGTTATGAATGCAAATTTACAATGACCTTTTTAGGTGTGCAATAGAAGTGCTGTGTTTCTCAATACATCTCAATGCGATAACGTGCAATTTGTGTTTCCGCGTGACCCCTTGGCATTTTTTCGTAAGGGGTCACGAATAAGGTACAGAAACAGGTCTCAAAATGCACTAAAACGCAAAGAACTTTAAACAAAAAAGCGTGTAAAACTCTCGATTTACACGCTTTCGCACCGTAGTGCACCGTTTTCAGCGGAGAGAGAGGATTATGAACCCTCCGGAGAAAAAAAGAAAAAATATGTTTGAACAAACTTTTAAAAATATTGACGATATCCTGTATAAGGACGCAGGTGCAGACAGCGAACTGGACTATATCGAACAAACCTCCTGGGTTTTATTTCTGAGATATCTTGACGAATTAGAAAATGAAAAAGCAGACGAAGCCGCTTTGGAAGGGAAAAAATATCAATACATTTTGGACGAGCAATTTCGTTGGCCAAATTGGGCAATGCCTAAAACGGCTGATGGAAAACTTGATCACCAAAAAGCAATGACTGGACCTGATTTAGTACAGTTCGTTGATTATAAGTTATTTCCTTATTTGGCAAGCTTTAAGGCAAAATCCATTGATACACCTAAATCCATTGAATACAAAATCGGTGAGATTTTTAGCGAACTGAACAACAAAATAAAAAGTGGCTACAATCTTCGTGAGATTATTGAAATGACTGATGAACTGCCTTTCGGCAGTTCTAAAGACAAGCACGAATTGAGCCACTTGTATGAATCTAAAATCAAAAACATGGGCAATGCTGGTCGCAATGGCGGACAGTATTACACGCCACGACCTTTGATTCGCGCCATTATTGAAGTACTAAATCCACAAGTTGGCGAAAAGATTTATGATGCAGCTTGCGGTAGTGCTGGCTTCTTATGCGAAGCATATGCTTACATGTATGACCGCATGGAGAAGAACACAACCAACCTAAAAACCTTACAGGAAAATACACTCTACGGAAAAGAGAAAAAGAATTTAGCTTACATCATTGGTGTAATGAACATGATTTTACACGGTATTGAAGCCCCAAATATCATTCACACCAATACGCTGACTGAGAATATCAGAGACATTCAGGAGAAAGACCGTTACAATGTAATTCTTGCTAACCCACCATTTGGTGGAAAGGAGCGAAAAGAAGTGCAACAAAACTTTGATATCAAAACCAGTGAAACGGCATCTTTATTCTTACAGCATTTTATTAAAAGTTTGAAAGCAGGCGGACGGGCAGGTATTGTTATCAAAAACACATTTTTGAGCAATGCCGACAATGCTTCGGTTTCGTTGCGAAAACATTTATTGGAAAGTTGCAACCTGCATACAATTTTGGATATGCCAGCAGGAACGTTTTTGGGTGCAGGAGTAAAAACTGTTGTGTTGTTCTTTACCAAAGGCGAGCCAACCAAAAAGATTTGGTATTACCAATGTGTGCCAGGCAGAAGTTTGGGTAAAACGTCACCATTGAATGATGATGACTTGAAGGAATTTAAGGAACTGCAAAAAACATTGGCTGATTCTGACAACTCTTGGACGGTTGATGTTTCAAGCATCAATACCAGCAATTACGATTTGAGTGTGAAAAACCCGAACGGAAAAGTGGAACAAACTTTTCGTTCTATGGATGAGATATTGGCAGAAATGGAAGCACTGGACGAAGAAACAAGCGAAATTTTGAACGGAATAAAAGAGATGTTTTCATGAGCCAAGTTGAATTAACCACTTTAGGAAAATCGTGTGAGTTTTTCAATGGCAAAGCCCATGAAAAGAGCATTGACGAAAATGGAAAATACATTGTTGTCAATTCAAAATTTATTTCATCCGAAGGCAAATCGTTTAAACGCACTAATGAACAAATGTTCCCTTTATTCAAAGGCGACATTGTAATGGTAATGAGTGATGTGCCCAACGGCAAAGCACTAGCCAAGTGTTTTATCATTGACCAAGACGATACTTATTCTTTGAATCAACGTATTTGCTGCATACGAAGCAAAGAGTTTGACACCAAGTATTTGTATTACCAACTCAACAGACACGAGCACTTTTTGGCTTTCAACAACGGAGAAAACCAGACCAACCTTCGCAAAGATGATATTCTTGCTTGCCCATTGATTAAGCCATCATTGGAAGAACAAAAAAGAATTGCAAATGAACTTGATGAAATATTTGGAAAAATTAGTCTCGCAAAACAAAATATTGCAAAAAACATAGAAAACACAAACGATATTTTCCAAACTATACTTATTGATTGTTTACAAGGCAAAATCTATAATTCAGAAGATTTAGCCAATGATTTGCTGGATAAGTTAAAAGCAGCTAAAATAGATTTGATTAAAACTAAGGCTATAATGGATAAAAAGGATAACAATAAATATCCTTTAGAAGATATTCCATTTGATATACCTAAGAATTGGGATTGGGCATACTTATCCGACATTTCAATTATTCAAGAAGGTCCAGGTATAAGAAAGCATCAATATAAAAATGCAGGTATTCAATTTTTAACTGTAACAAATATTCTAGAAGGCAGTGTTGACCTTGAAAAGTCAAAAAAATATATCTCTAAAACCGAATATTCTGAAAAGTATGTCCACTTCACAATCAACAAAGGAGATATTGTAACTGCTTGTTCTGGCGGAACGTGGGGTAAATCAGCCATTTACGATTTCGATGAGAAATTGATGCTCAACACTAGCACACTTCGTTTACGTTTTTTTAAAGACCTTGGAGAAAACAAGTATCTGTATTACTTAACAAAAGCGAAATACTTCAAGCATAATTTAAGTCAATATTCAACAGGTCAGCAGCCGAACTATGGTTATTCCCATTATTCTAAAATCCCTATACCAATACCACCAAAAGCGGTTCAAGTTGAACTATCTAAAATTCTTGAAGAATATGAGATTAAAATAGGCAATCTTTTGTCAAAGTATGAATCAAAGTTTGAAGTTCTCACTGAACTTGAAAAAACAATTCATCAAAATGTATTTTCGGATAAATCAGAATTAATAATTACAGAATAATATGCATTTTTTCTACCTAGACGAAGCAGGTTGCAACTTACGAGACCTTCAAAATGATGAAGCTCCAATATTCGTATTGGGTGGAATTATTGTGAAAGACAAAGGCTGGAACAAAACGCATGGAGATTTTGAAACCATCATCAACAGATATTTTAACAATGCTGTTCCTGATAATTTTGAATTGCATTCACATGAATTATTAAGTCCAAACGGAGATGGTCATTTTGCAGGGCATGATAGAGCAAGAAGAAATCAATTGGCTATTGACCTTTTAACCCTTCTTCAAACAAGGGGGCATCAGGTTTTTCTACACGCCATAGACAAAAATATACTTCATGTTTATGATGTAACTCCGATTAGGAACAAAGAGCATGTAGAATTGAAAACACCTTATTTGCTTTGCTATGACAACGGTATAACAACAATTGAGTGGTTTGTTAAAGAAAGGCTTGGTTCAACCGCTCGGGGCATGGTAATTATTGACGTGAAAGACGGATTGAAAACAGAAATAGAAGCACTAACCAAACACAGGCGTTTTCATCCAACCAAAGTAAAACGAGTAAAATGGATTTCAGAATTTAGTTATCCAATAGATTCAGAAAAAAATCCAATGGTTCAGTTAAGCGACTTAGTTTGTTTTGCAACGAAAAAATATTTAGGAATTGAAAACGGCTATCATGATGCTTATCCGAGAGCCGCAAAGGAATTTTTCAGAGAGTTATATTCAATAATTGATGACCGATTAATTAAAAAGGGAATTGTGCCAGAAGAAGGTAGATATGCAGATGCTTTCAATGACTTTATGAGAGATGTTACTCCCAAACCAAGAAACGGTTGGAAAACAAGACAATATTAAATGAACGAAACCGAAACAAGAGCAGAATTAATAGACCCTGTTTTAAGAGCAGCAGGTTGGGGCGTTGTGGAAGGCAGTCGCATTCGCATGGAATTTCCAATCAATAAAGGTCGTTTAATCGGGCATGGTCAACGAAGCAAGCCCGACAAGGCAGATTATGTATTGCAATATAAAAACAGAAATCTTGCAGTAATTGAAGCCAAAGCAAGAGATAAATACTATACCGAAGGCGTTGGACAAGCCAAAGATTATGCAGGTAAATTGCAAGTTCGGTTTACATACAGCACCAATGGTTTACAGATTTACCGCATAGACATGGAAGCAGGTCAGGAAGGTGATGTAACTTCCTATCCTACTCCAGACGAATTGTGGGAAATGACTTTTGGTGAGCAAAACAAACTCCAACCACTATCTGCAGTTTGGCGTGACAAATTACTTTCCGTTCCATTTGAAGACCGTGGCGGAACATGGCAACCACGATACTATCAAGAAAACGCCATTACCAAAGTATTAGAAGCCGTTGCCAACGACCAACAACGCATTTTATTAACTCTTGCCACAGGAACAGGAAAAACGGCAATTGCTTTCCAAATTGCATGGAAACTGTTTCAGGCAAAATGGAACATCAATAAAGACGGACAACGAAGCCCAAGAATTTTATTCTTAGCCGACAGGAATATTTTAGCTGACCAAGCTTTCAATGCTTTTTCAGTTTTTGAGGAAGATGCTTTGGTTCGTATCAATCCAAGCGACATAAAGAAAAAAGGCCGAGTTCCGAAAAACGGAAGTGTGTTTTTTACCATTTTCCAAACCTTTATGAGCGGGCCAAATGATACACCCTATTTTGGTGAATACCCAAATGACTTTTTTGATTTTATAATTATTGACGAGTGCCACCGCGGCGGAGCCAATGACGAAAGCAGTTGGCGAGCCATAATGGAATATTTTAAACCTGCCGTTCAGTTAGGTTTGACAGCAACACCTAAACGAACCATCAACGCAGATACTTACAATTATTTCGGAGAGCCAGTTTATGTGTATTCGCTAAAAGAAGGAATCAATGACGGTTTCTTAACGCCTTTTAAAGTCAAACAAATTGACACAACCATTGACGAATATTTATTCACTTCAGACGATACTGTTTTAGAAGGAGAAATTGAAGAAGGCAAGCGATACAACGAAGCGGAAATGAACCGCATCATTGAGATTAAAGAACGTGAAGAATATCGGGTAAAGATTTTTATGAGCCTGATAAATCAAAGTGAAAAGACTTTGGTTTTCTGTGCTACTCAATTACATGCTTTGGCAATTCGAGATTTAATCAATCAATATGCAGATTCTAAAAATCCGAACTATTGCCACAGAGTAACGGCACATGATGGAAAATTAGGTGAGCAGCATTTGAGAGATTTTCAGGACAACGAGAAAAGCATACCAACCATTCTAACAACTTCACAAAAGTTAAGCACCGGTGTTGATGCTCCCGAAGTAAGAAACATTGTTTTGCTTCGTCCTGTAAACTCTATGATTGAGTTTAAGCAAATCATTGGTCGGGGAACACGTTTATTTGATGGAAAAGACTATTTCACTATTTACGATTTTGTAAAAGCACATCATCATTTCAGCGACCCCGAATGGGACGGAGAACCCGAAGAACCTGAAACACCGACACCAAGACCACAGCCATGTGATGTTTGCGGACATCGTCCTTGCATTTGTGCACAAGAACCACCGCCAGAACCTTGTCCTGTTTGTGGTTACTCTTATTGCCGTTGCGACACACCACCAAGACGAATGGTAAAAGTAAAATTGGCTGACGGAAAAGTGCGACAGTTTCAGCACATGATTAGCACTTCATTTTATAGTCCAGACGGCAGACCAATTTCAGCAGAAGAATTTTTACGTTCTCTTTTTGGTGCATTACCCGAACTTTTCAAAAGTGAAGATGAATTAAGAAACATTTGGAGCAAGCCCGACACAAGAAAAAAACTATTGGAAGAATTGACTGAAAAAGGTTTTGCCAAACAACAGTTGACAGAGTTTCAGAAAATACTAAACGCTGAAAACAGCGACTTGTATGATGTTTTGGCTTATATAGCTTTTCATTCAGACATTTTAGAAAGAGCAACACGAGCAGACAAAGCAAAAATACACTTGGACAACTACGACCCAAAACAGCAAGAGTTTTTGAACTTCGTTTTGAGCCAGTATGTGAAACAAGGCGTTGAAGAATTGGACGACACTAAAATTAGCGACCTGTTGATTTTGAAATATCACGCCATAGCTGACGCAAAAAAAGAACTTGGCGACATCAATACTATTAGAAACACATTTATTGGTTTCCAAACTTATTTATATGATAATCGAATAGCCCTATAATTATGAATATTTTTTTAAGCCATGCAATTGCTGATAAATCTATCATAGAAAATATC
>CALCNY010000077.1 GCA_937897585.1 uncultured Chitinophagaceae bacterium
ATATTTTATATTTCGATGTAATGGAAATGGGACTAGAAGAATTACTTCGTTTTGCAGATAGAAATTCAATGGCTCATGGTTGCGAAACGAGAATGCCTTATTTAAATCACGAGTTGGTGACTTTTGTGTTTTCTATTTTATCAAGATATAAAATCAACAATGGTTTTACAAAATCTATCTTAAGAAAAATGATGGATTCTCGTTTGCCAAAAGATATTGTATGGCGCACGGATAAAGTAGCTTATGAGCCGCCGCAAAAGATTTGGATGGAAACTAGTTTGATGAAAGATTATCTTCATGAAGCCAATCGTAAATTGGTTTACAACGACATTTTGAAACCCGAAGCTTTACAACGCAAACACAAAGCACTTCATGCACATGATGCTAATAACTATGATTGGAGGTATTTGTGTGTGGCGGGGATGTTGTAGCCCCCTAAATCCCCCAAGGGGGACTTTGATTAAGTCATGCAGGGCTGTCACAACATAAAATAATTTCTATTATTTAAAAGAAAAATTTCTTGTTCCCAAGGAGTTACATAAAACATCCTAAATAAAACATAATCAAAGTCCCCCTTTGGGGGATTGAGGGGGCCCCATTCCAACATTTTTTCTCTATTTTCGTTCCTAAATTAATCAACCATGAATCCCGAATCATTACACAATAAAAAAACAGGAACAAAATTCATACACGCCGGTGCAGAACCTGATCCTACTACCGGTGCGATTATGACACCTATATATCAGACTTCAACCTATGTTCAGGCAGGTCCTGCTCAACATAAAGGTTACGAGTATGCGCGCTCACAAAATCCAACCAGAGCTGCTTTAGAAACAGCATTAGCAGTGATTGAAAACGGAAAATTCGGATTGGCATTTAGCAGTGGTGTTGCCGCAACAGATGCTGTTATTAAATTGTTGGCTCCCGGAGATGAAGTGATTTGTGCCAATGATATGTATGGCGGTACTTACAGATTGTTTACCAAAGTATTTGAAAAGTTTGGTATCAAATTCAAATATGTAGATACCACACATCCTGAAAATGTATCTGCTGCATTAACTGAAAATTCAAAGCTTATCTGGATTGAAACACCAACCAATCCATTGATGAATATTACTGATATTGCTGCGATTGCTGCCATTTCAAAGAAAGCAGGAACGATTCTTTGTGTTGACAATACTTTCGCATCACCTTATTTGCAAAACCCTTTGGATTTGGGTGCTGATATTGTCATGCATTCTTCTACAAAATATTTAGGCGGTCATAGTGATGTGATTCAAGGCGCATTAATCATGAACGATCAGTCGCTAAAAGATCAATTATATTTTATACAAAAAAGTTGTGGAGCAGTTCCTGGTCCGTTTGATTGTTTTCTGGTGTTGCGTGGTATCAAAACGCTACATGTACGCATGAAGGCCCATTGTGAAAATGGAAAAATAGTTGCACATTTTTTACGCAATCATCCAAAAGTTGATAAAGTTTATTGGTGCGGATTTGAAGATCATCACAATTATGAAATCGCCAAAAAACAAATGAAAGATTTCGGTGGCATGTTGAGTTTTACATTGAAAGATGATTCTGTTGAAGCAGCTACAAAAGTTTTGACAAGCACTAAAGTTTTCTCATTGGCTGAAAGCCTTGGTGGTGTTGAATCTTTAATCAATCATCCTGCAAGTATGACTCACGCAAGTATTCCTAGAGAAGAAAGAATTAAAAACGGATTGGCTGATGGATTGATTAGATTGAGTATCGGAATAGAAGACGCGGAAGATTTGGTGGAAGATTTGAAGCTGGCGATAGGGTAGGAAATAATTTAAAATTCAAAAGTAAAAATTCAAAAAAATAATTCGTGAATTCGTGGTTATCAAAAACCAACATGACTGAAGAACTCAAAATATTTTTAAACAAAAAGGTTGATGAATATAATCGACCTTTTTTTATTAATGCAGATCCCATCTGTATTCCACATCTGTTCAGTAAAAAACAAGACATTGAAATAGCGGGATTCTTTGCTGCGATTTTTGCCTGGGGAATCAGAACCACCATCATTGCCAAATCAAAAGAGCTGATGCAATTGATGGATAATGCTCCTCATGATTTTTGTTTACATCATACAGATCATGATTTGAAAAAATTACTGCAATTCAAACATCGTACTTTCAATACAACTGACCTATTGTACTTCATTGAGTTTTTTAAATTTCATTACGCTCAAAATGAATCATTAGAAACGGCATTCACCAAATGGATGAAAAAAAATGATATCAATACTGAAAATGCGTTAAACGGTTTTTATGATTATTTTTTCTCTTTGCCTGATGTGCCGAAACGTACATTAAAACACATTGCTTCTCCCAATAAAAATTCTGCTTGTAAAAGAATCAACATGTATTTAAGATGGATGGTTCGCAAAGACAATCGTGGTGTGGATTTTGGAATATGGAATCAGATCAAACCTTCACAGTTAATCATTCCTTTAGACTTGCATGTGGCACGTGTGGCGCAACATTTCAATCTCATTCAAAGAAAACAATTTGACTGGCTTACAGCAGTTGAGTTGACAGATACAATGAAACAGCTAGATAAAAAAGATCCTGCGAAATATGATTTTGCTTTGTTTGCATTAGGCGTGCTGGAAAAATATTGATTATATTTAATTATGAAAGAAGATAATCACCCAACCAACAATTCTATTTTAGACGATGTGATTGCGTGCAATGATCTTACTGTTTTAAATGACGACTTACTCATTCAGCAACTTGCTGATTATATCAATCAATTAATTCTTGTAAATTTCGAAAGACTGGTTCAATTATTATATCGCATTGATGTCAGTGAAGCCAAATTGAAATATTTACTCAAAGAAAATCCTGGTGAAGATGCCGGTAAAATCATCGCGGTATTGATTATTGAAAGGCAAATTCAAAAAATAAAATTCAGAAAAGAAATGTCGGAGAGCGACAGAGATGATGGTGGGGAGGAGAGGCTATAAATGTAAAATAATGAAACTTTTATTGTTCCAGATGTTCCAAAGGTTCAATTGGTTCAAAAGGTTTCAGATTTTCTACAACAACTTGCACTAACAATCTCTAAAAAACCTTTTGAACGAATTGAACTTCGTAAGCCTTTTGAACTTTAGTAAATGTCTATTCTCTAACCTTCCCTTCATCTACTTTTATTTAGGTAAATTAATTATGAAAAATCTGTTTTTTACATGTTGTCATCATGTACTTTTGCATCAATTACAATGTTATGAAATAACCATAAGAGTAAGCATCATACCAACCGGGGATGAGTATTAAGGGTATAACATGTGACAATAATTTAAAAATAAAAAACACACATGAAACTAGCTACTTATTTAAAAGATGGCCACGAGCAATTGGCACTGATTGTTAACGGCATGTTGTATGATTTAGATTTGTTGCATCCTGATTTGCCTGTTTCGATGTCGATGTTTTTAAATTACTGGGACGATTATTATCCAATAGTAATGACAATTGATCAACAAATAAAATCAGGGATTTCAAAATCTGTTGTAGGTACTCCATTTGAAAATGAAACCATTCTTGCTCCGGTTCCAAGTCCTACAAGTTGCAGAGATGGTTATGCCTTTCGCCAACATGTTGCTGCTGCAAGAAGAAACAGAAAAGTAGATATGATTCCGGAGTTCGATCAGTATCCGATTTTTTATTTTACCAATCATAACAGTATTCAGGGTCCTGGTGATATTTACTGCATGCCTGATCATTTTGAAAAATTAGATTTTGAATTGGAAGCAGCTATTGTAATTAACCGTCCAGGTAGAAATATTAAAGCTGCTGACGCAGATAATTATATTGCAGGTTTGATGATCATGAATGACATGAGTGCACGAAGATTACAAATGGAAGAAATGCTACTTAATCTTGGTCCTGCAAAAGGAAAAGATTTCTCAACTGTAATTGGTCCTGTGCTGGTAACATTGGATGAATTAGAATCATTTGAAGTTCCTTGCAAAGAAGGACACACTGGTAAAAGTTGGAATCTGGAAATGAAATGTTTTGTAAATGGCATTCAAGTGAGTAAAGGAAATCTCGGTGATATGGATTGGACATTCGCTGAAATTATCGAGCGTTGCAGCTATGGTGTTACTATGCATGCAGGTGATGTGATAGGAAGTGGTACTGTAGGAACGGGTTGTTTCCTTGAATTGAATGGTACAGGCAAACTAAATGATCCCAATTACCAAGAGCAATGGTTACAACCTGGCGATGTGGTTGAAATGGAAATTGATGGTTTGGGAAAGCTCACAAACAAGATTGTTAAAGAAGATAGTGATTTTTCGATATTGGGTTTGAAAAAGGGAGTTTGATTTTTATTTTTACCGCAGAGAATGGAGTAGAAAGTGTTTGCGCAGAGTTTTGTTGTTTATCATTTCTTAATTCACAACATCTTTGTGGTGAATTAATCATCGATTTTTTTAATAATTAGATTACTGAATAAATATTAATAGGCTAAAAAAGTAAATCCATTAATATCTGTAATAAATTTAGTTTTAAAGTAAATTTATTATGGAGTATAATGATTATTTAAACGAATTAGGAGGTATTATACTAGATTCAGCAATTACTGTTCACAAGAATTTAGGACCTGGTTTACTTGAATCTGCTTATCATTTAGCATTGAAAAGAGAACTTGAATTAAGAGGTTTGTTTGTCAAGTCCAAAGTGCCTATAACTTTGTTTTACAAAGAAATCAATTTGGGTAAGGCCTATGAAATTGATCTATTGGTAGAAGATGAAATTATCATTGAAAATAAATCTTCACAAGAAATCAATCCAATTTATCTAGCACAATTGATTACTTATTTAAAATTATCGGATAAAAAACTTGGCTATTTGATTAATTTTAATGTCCCATTATTAAAAGATGGTTTTAAAAGAGTAGCGAATAGATTTTAATAATCAAAAAGTCGAAAAGAAAATACTCAATAAAGTAATTAGATTTATAAAACTCCGCGTTAACTCGTATAACTCCATTCTCCGCGGTAAAAAAATAATATGGTAACAATTAAAATCTCTGATTTAACAACAGCACAAACTCAAAGCTACCTCCAACACGCAATCGCACCGCGTCCGATATGTTTTGCATCTACCATTGATAAGGAAGGAAACGTGAATTTAAGTCCGTTTAGTTTTTTCAATATGTTCTCTGCCAATCCGCCGATTGTAGTTTTTTCGCCGGCAAAAAGAGTGAGAGATAATACCATCAAACATACTTTAGAAAATGTAATGGAAGTTCCTGAAGTAGTGATCAACATGGTGGATTATGATATGGTGCAGCAGATGTCGTTGAGTAGCTGCGAATATCCAAAAGGAACGAATGAATTTACCAAGGCAGGATTTACCGAACAACAATCAACTGTTGTGAAACCACCAATGGTAAAAGAAAGCAAGATCAAGTTTGAATGTAAAGTGAATCAGATTATTCCTTTGGGAACCGAAGGTGGTGCAGGAAATTTGGTGATTGCAGAAATATTGGTCATGCATCTTGAAGAATCTATTTTAAATGCTGAACAAAAAATTGACAATACCAAAATAGAATTACTTGGTAGACTTGGCGATCATTGGTACACACGAACCAATGCGGCCAGCATGTTTGAAGTGGCAAAGCCAAATATCAAATTGGGTATTGGCTTCGATCAATTACCAGAAGCCATCATAAAAAGTAAAATTTTGAATGGAAATGATTTGGGTAAACTAGCCAATGTAAATGAAATGCCCGTTATCAATCCTGCATTTCATGATGATAAATTGAAAAATATCATTCAGTATTATTCCATCAATCCTGAAGAAATGGAACGAGAATTACATAGCTATGCGAAAGAATTGCTGCAGCAAGACAAGGTGGAAGAAGCTTGGCAAATATTGTTGGGAGCGAGTTAGATAAGAGGAAATTTGTTCAAGAGGTTAAAAAGGTTCAATTTGTTCAAAAAGTTCAATCAACCTATTAAACTCATTGAACTTCTTGAACCTTTTAAACTTTTCAATATTCCCTATCCAGCTTATCTAGCTTATCCAGCCTATCCATCCTATCCAGCAAATCTCTCTTTTTAAAAACCGCCCCACTTCAATTACCTTTGTCATCTCAAAAAAATTATATCAATTAAAATATGAGTTCACAGCATTTATCCGAACAGGAAATTATCAGAAGAGAGAAAAAAGCAGAATTGGAAAAATTAGGTATCGATCCTTATCCGGCTGCATTGTATCCTGTAAATTCTTCAGCAGAATATATCAAGACGAATTATAAAGGCGAAGAAAATAAAGCTGACTTCGCGGATGTTTGTTTGGCTGGAAGAATCATGAGTGTGCGTGATATGGGAAAAGCCAATTTTGCCGTGATGCAAGATGGAACAGGTAAAATTCAGTTTTACATTAAGCAAGATGATATTTGTCCTGGAGAGGATAAATCGCTTTTTCAAAATGTATGGAAGAAGTTAGTGGATATGGGAGATTTTGTGGGTATCAAAGGTTATGTGTTTACAACTAAAACAGGAGAGACTTCAGTACATGTAAGAGAGTTTACCATTTTAAGTAAATCATTGCGTCCATTACCAATTGTGAAAGAGAAAGATGGAGAAGCTTTTGATGAAGTTACCGATCCGGAATTTAGATACAGACAACGTTATGCGGATTTGATTGTGAATCCTGGCGTGAAAGAAGTATTTGTAAAAAGAACAAAATTTGTCAATGCCATTCGTGACTTTTTAAATGAGCGTGGTGCATTGGAAGTAGATACTCCTGTATTGCAAAGTATTCCAGGAGGCGCTGCTGCTCGTCCGTTTACCACACATCATAATGCATTGGATGTACCGATGTACATGCGTATCGCAAATGAACTATATCTAAAAAGATTGATTGTCGGCGGTTTTGAATGGGTATATGAATTCAGTCGTAATTTCAGAAATGAAGGCATGGACAGAACACATAATCCTGAATTTACAGTATTGGAATTTTACGTAGCATACAAAGATTATGAGTGGATGATGGACACTACCGAGCAAATGCTTGAAAGAGCTGCTATTGCTGTAAATGGAACTTCTTCATGTACAGTGGGTGATAAAGAAATTAGTTTCAAAGCGCCTTTCAGAAGAGTGACCATGTTTGATGCCATCAAAGAACATACAGGTTTTGATATTAGCAACATGGATGAAGAAGGTATCAGAGGTGTTTGCCAACAGTTAGGCATACACGCTGATGCGAAATGGGGCAAAGGAAAATTAATCGATGAAATCTTCGGCGAAAAATGCGAAGGTCATTATATACAACCAACTTTTATTACCGACTATCCTGTGGAGATGAGTCCGCTCACAAAAAAGCATCGCAGCAAACCCGGATTGGTAGAGCGTTTTGAGTTGATGGTTAATGGTAAAGAAATTGCGAATGCTTATAGCGAATTGAATGATCCTATCGAACAAAGAGAACGTTTTGAAGAGCAAGTGAAATTAATGGAAAGAGGTGATGATGAAGCCATGTTTATCGATCATGATTTTTTACGCGCTTTGGAATATGGTATGCCGCCTACAAGTGGAATTGGTTTCGGCATCGACAGAATCTGTATGTTGTTGACAAATCAGCATAGCATTCAGGATGTGTTGTTTTTTCCGATGATGAGACCGGAGAATGTTTAATACGTTTGGGGTTTGGTCGCTTCGCTTGTTTGGTGTTTATTGTTTTTGATTATTCGAAAAGCCCTAAAAGTTTAAAATGAAATTTTGAAATGAATTGAACTTATTGAACCTATTTAACTTATTGAACATAATTTTTCTCTTATGCATAAACAATTTCTCACTGCAATTTTAATCATCATTGCAACTACTGCTCTCTCTCAAAAGAAGCCACTCACCAACGACCAGTATTTCAAAAATAATTTCAAAGGCATTCAAAATCCTTTGCCTCAATCCATCACATGGTTGGATGATACAAAATTCATGATGACAAAAAATGGCAACAAACTGATTGTTGATGCCAAGTCTGGAACAGAAGAAGCGCCTGTTCAAGAATCTGCATCTCTAGAATCGACAAAGCCATTATTTGATTCAATGGCATTTATTCAGGGTAATGATTTGTTTATTAAAATAAATGGAGTAAACATCCAACTTACCTTTGATGAACCCAAAGAAGTTAATCCTAAAATCAGTCCTGATAATAAATATATTGCCTACACGAAAAATAATGATTTATACAGTCTTGAAATTGCTACAAAAAAAGAAAACAGATTAACTACAGATGGCAGTGATGTAATATTGAATGGCTATGCGAGTTGGGTTTACATGGAAGAAATTTTAGGACGTAGTTCTATGTATCGTTCTTTTTGGTGGAGTCCGGATAGTAAACAAATTGCCTTCTTCAGAGCTGACGATTCAAAAGTTCCAACTTACACATTGACTGATGCACAAGGACAGCATGGATATGTAGATGTGATTCGTTATCCAAAAGTTGGAGATGCGAACCCTGAAATAAAAGTTGGTATTGTTTCACCTGTTGGTGGAAATATAGTTTGGGCAGATTTCAATGAACATGATGACCAATATTTCGGTTTACCTTACTGGAAGCCTGATGGCAAAACATTGCTGGTACAATGGATGAATCGCAAACAAAATCAATTGAAAATTTGGGAAGTGAATCCGGCAACAGGAATGAAAACTCCTTTCCTTTCAGAAGAACAAAAAACATGGATAAGTCTTGATGATGAAGGCAGAAGAATTACTTTTCTTCAAAATGGTAAAGGATTTATTTATAGAAGTGATGCAAGCGGTTACGATCATTTGTATTATTATGACATGAGTGGAAAGCTTGTCAACCCTATTACTTCAGGGAAATATACAGTTACAGACATTAATTTTATTGATGAAAAAAACAGCGTAATTTATTTCACTGCCAGAAAAGAAAATACAGCACGTAAAGATTTTTATGTTGTCAATTTCAATGGAAAAAAATTACAGCGACTCACATTTGGCGAATACAATCACAATTCAATCAATCTGTCTCCATCAGGTTCTTATTTTGTGACTACATACAACAATGCTACAACACCCTCAAAAATGACATTGGTTTCCAATAAAGGAAAAATCATTAAAGAGCTTGGAGATAGTAAAGGCGAAGATTTAGATAAAACCGAAATCGCCAAAACAGAATTACTTCGTGTAATGAGCGACGATAGTTTGTATTCCTTACCAATGAAAATAACATGGCCGTTGAATATGGTTCCAGGAAAAAAATATCCTGTATTGATTTCTATTTATGGTGGTCCTAATGCCGGAACGGTAATGGACACTTGGTCATTAACCGGTACACAACAATGGTATGCTAAAGAAGGTTTGATACAGGTTGCTATGGATCACAGAGCCAGCGGGCATTTCGGAAAGGAAGGTGTCAATTACATGTATCATAATTTAGGTTACTGGGAAATGAAAGATTATTCCACCATGGTGAAATGGTTGATTGCTAATGGCCAGGCTGATCCTTCAAAAATTTGTATCACAGGGTTTAGCTATGGTGGTTATATGAGTTGTTATGCACTCACGTATGGTGCTGATGTGTTTACACACGGAATGGCAGGAGGAAGCGTTATCGACTGGACTTTATACGATTCTCATTATACAGAAAGATATATGGGTACACCACAAGACAATCCTGAAGGATATAAAACAAGTTCGGTGTTAAACTATGTAGACAAATACAAAGGCATGTTACAAATCGTGCACGGTATTGTTGATGAAAATGTACACATGCAAAACAGTATCCAGTTAACGAGTAAATTACAAGACCTTAAAAAAGATTTTGAATTCATGACCTACAGCGGTGGACGTCATGGATGGCCTGGAAATAAAGGATTGCATTTTCAGAATTTAAAGACAAGATTTATTTACAGGTATTTGTTGGAGAAAGAGGTGCCGAAGGAGATGATAAAATAAAAGCCCCCTAAATCCCCCAAAGGGGGACTTTGATTATGTTTTATTTAGGATGTTATACTTATTTTATCTAAGTGAATTTTTTTACACTAACTAGGGTTATTTTTTGTTCGGGATGCCCAGCAAAGCGTAATCTAAATCCCCCTTTGGGGGATTTAAGGGGCTAAAAACAAATCCCCAAACAACTTTCCTCCAGGTGTAACAGCATATTTCTCAAAATCAGTTTCACCTGCTTCTCTCAAAACTTCTTCATCAATTAAATGATGTCCGGTAAATGTCGCCGCACTTTTTGAAAGGATATGAAAAGCTGCATCAGCCATGATTTCAGGCTTTCGACTCATGTTTATTAATGCTTCTCCACCTAAAAGATTTTGAACAGCCGCAGTGGCAATGGTTGTCTTAGGCCACAAAGTATTTGAAGCGATGTTATCTTTTTTCAATTCAGCTGCCAATCCAAAAGCAATCATACTCATACTGTATTTACTTATCGTGTATGCGGTATGGTTATGAAACCACTTCTCATCTATATTCAATGGCGGTGATAAAGTAATGATATGTGCGTTATCAGATTTTTTTAAAAATGGAATACAAGTTTTTGAAACCAAAAATGTTCCTCTTACATTGATATCATTCATCAAATCAAATAGCTTTGATGAAATCTGCTCAGTATTTGTCAATGTAATTGCAGAGGCGTTATTAATGAGAATATCAATGCCTCCAAAATGATTTGCACCTTGCTCAACAGCATTGTTGATTTGCAGTTCATCTCTGATATCACAAACAACCGCAAATGCCTTACCACCTGCTTCTTCAATTTCTGTAGCTGCTGTATAAATGGTGCCTCCGAGTTTTGGATTTTCTGTTACAGATTTTGCTGCAATAATTATATTAGCGCCTTCTTTGGCTAATCTTAATGCAATAGCTTTTCCTATTCCTCTCGAGGCGCCTGTTATAAATGCTGTTTTGTTTTTGAAAGACATGGTTATTTTTTTAATGCCTTAAGTAAAACATTTTCATCAAAACCAACAATGATTTGCTTCCCTGTTTCTATGACAGGCCTTTTAATGATGCTGTTGTATTCGAGCATCAGCTTAATGGCCATTTTTTCTGTCATTTTTTTTTCAGCATATTCTTCAGCAACTTTCTTCCAGGTTGTTCCTTTTTTGTTGAGCAACACTTCCCAACCAACTTGTTCACACCATGATTTTAAAGTTGCTTCTTCAATGCCATCTTTTTTATAATTATGAAATTCAAATGAAATTTTATACTTGTTACACCAGTCGATTGTTTTTTTAATGGAATCACAGTTGGGAATGCCGTAGATGGTTACATTAGCCATATTAAATTCAGGGAGTTTTGTTTAAACTATTACTATCACGAAGTTAGAGTTAATAGGAATTGGGAATTAGGTTTTTTTACCGTGGGGGTGCTGAGTATTTTGAGGCTACGCAGAGGTAGTAAAATCATTGATGTTCATTATTATAATAAACACTGCGCAAACTCTTTCCCTCTTCTGCTCCGCGGTAAAAACCTACCCAGGAAACTTCGCAGCCGGAACACTAATTGTACCAACTGATTCGAGTATACGCCAATTCCTAAAATCTTGACTTGCTTCCATGCCTTTACCACTAATCACTTCGGTTTTGGTTCTGATGCGAACTGGTTTATCGGTATAAAATTCTTTTCCTGTTCGATTGCGGTCCCAGTAAAGTTCATCGCATTGGAGTGTATCGCCTTTGCTCATATTAATAACTACAACAGAATCTTTTAAAAACACAACGCTTTGGTATTGCTTGTATTTTCCGTAATGCGCATCCATTGTGCTTTCTATCTTTGAAGAGTCGTTGTATAAATCTGCATGTAAGGTTAATGGAAATTCTACATAAGGAACAGATTCGGCTACATTAAGCATTAATGGTGCATGTAAAATGGCTTTTGTTTTTCCACCAATGGTATAATTTAAAACTACCGTTCTTGCTTCTTCAACTCCAATTTTCTTTGCACTCAGATTTTTTATTTTATTTGCATCATTCTCACAACCCCATAAAAAAATGCAGCTTAAGATAATAACTGCATTTGAAAATTTATATAAAGAAATTTGTTTCATCTGAAAGTGTAACAGAAAATAATTTAATCATAGTTTCTTTTCTGAAACCATCTTGCATTCATTGAAATACCAAAATTAATTCTTGTATAATTTTCCCTTAAGCCAAAAGAAGTTTCATTTCCTCTAGCACCAACTTCCAAAGAAGTATTTAATGTTACATAATCACCTCTGCTTTGAATAAATCTCGGTGTGGTTAATGGAAAACTCGCTCCCATAGTGAAAGCATAATTAACTCTAGGAGTTACAATTTTTACATATTCCTGATTGTAGAAAAATCCCGCTCTGTACTTCACATAATCACGGTATTTGTTAGTAGCCGAATTCAATTTTGCAGGATAAAATTCAGCACCTGCTCTAATCACCCAAGTGTTTTGGGTATTGTCTGTTTGACCATAATAAGTATAGTCTTTCCAATTCGTCATTTCAAAATCAGCACCAATAAGCCAGTTGTGATTTTTACTGTTGTAAGCAAATCCAGCACCATAAGTAGCAGGTAAAACAACTTTTCCAGGAACATCATTAGTAACGGAAACACTATCAATTCTTATCGTTCCGCCACTCGCATCATAACCATAGGTTTCGTTGATGGTATTTTGTTTGGCGTTAAGGTTTTGCTTTAACGTAGTATAAGCGCCTATTCTGAGCGCACCTGTTTGATTGAAATTCATTTTGTACTGAAAGCCTGCTGTAAGAAACACTCCACCAAAACGACTTGCTACTTCTGTATTTCCTTTATAATATGCAACTGAATCATTAACTAAATTTAGCCTAGTGCTATAGTCTTTATTGGCAAAAGTATAACCAGAGCTAACTCCCAAACAAATTTCATTTTTGTATTTTCCCTTGCCAATTTTGCGAATACCTGTACTAAAATTCACTTGGTTAACACCGCCATTTCCTTCGTAAAGCGTGTTGGCGCTGTCGATATTGCTGAGTCTGTTGTTTTGCTCAATTTTATAACTGATACGTGATACCGGTTTTAACCCAAAACTCATCCCCCAAGAAGTTCCTCTTTTTTCCATTTTTGGACTAGAAATTGGGAAAGCTAATTGCAAATATGACATCACTACGTTTGTAGATTTGTATTTATCGGTATTGCTAGTACTTTTCAAACTTCTAACATTCACTTCACCACCAACATCAAAAATGGTATTCGAAAAATTCTTTGTGTTGGTCATGTTTCCTAATGCCGCAGGATTAACCAAGTTGACATTAAATGGAGATCCGATAATACCATAATCAGAATAAGCTGCGGAAAATCCTCCCATAGCTCTGTTGACAATATTTTGTCCGGATAGCAAATCCCCGATGCCATATCTGCTGTAAGGTGAGTTGTCTTGTGCCTGAATTTCAGTGATTGAAAAAGCAACTAAAATCAGTAATATAATTTTTCTAAGCATGTTGATGGTTAAGTTCGCTGAGCGCATACAATCCCTTGTATAAAAAATAAATGTCGGCAAATATCTTGTTTTTAAGTTGACTGGCAAAATAGGGGGCATCGCCTCCGGTTAAAACAGCGTTAAAGTTCCCGAATTTTTCTTCATATTTTTCGATGAAACCATTGATTTCATTGGTGATTCCGAAGATTACCCCCGATTGCAGATTTGTTTTGGTATCATAGCCAATAAGGGGAAGATTTCTATCTGATGAAACCAAAGGCAGTTTTGCCGTATAGTCATGCATGGCTTTGAAACGCATGTCCATTCCTGGTGAAATGGCACCTCCCAAAAATTGTGCTTGCGAATTGATGAAATTGTAGGTAATGCAGGTGCCGATTCCAATAATCAAATTGTTTTTTCCAGGAAATTCGGCGCAAGCAGCCGCCATCAAAGCCAATCGATCGGTGCCGATGGTTTCGGGTTTGCCCGCAGCAATTTTAAAATTGAAATTACTTTGACTCGTTAATTTGTGAAAACGGGTTTTGGCTGCTAAATAGGTTTCTATTTCAGGATTGTGATTTATAACAGAAGCCAAGATGGTTTTATCAGGATTATATTTTTCAACGGCAGCTGAAATAGTTTCGAGGCTGTCGTTTTCAAAACTTATTTCTTCAAGGAATGAATCATTTGTAAAGACGCCGGCCTTTAAACGGGTATTTCCAAAATCGAAGCAGAGAGTTATCATTGTGTATGTTGACGCGTAGGTGCTAAGGTAATAAACTTTAATGATTGGCTGTTTTCAATAAATTGACAATGTTTGGTGTTTGGTCGCTGCGCTTGTTTGTAGTTTGTGGTTTTCTCAAAACGTTAATTGTAGTTTCAAAACAAACATTTTGAACCTATTGAACACCGAACTTCGTAAACCATCTTCCTCTTCCCCCTTTGGGGGAATTAAAGGGGGCTTTAAAATTCAAACCCCTCCAAATTCTTAAAATGCCCATTCAGCTGAATTTTCTTTTTCAATGATTGCATTTCTTCTACGACAGACAACATTTTAGTGATGTGTCTTTTCAAAAATTCTTGTCTGTGCAATTCGTTTTCGTAACTAAGTATTTGAAACTCTTCTTCAATAGACAAGCCCACATGATGAGCAATGTCATAACTGTTCAATTCCTCATCTGGCTTGCCGAAATCCTTGGAAACCTCAAGATGTGCATGAAATTTCCTGGTGCTATCGATTATTTTTTTCATCATGGCAGCACTTCCATTATTATAATTGGGCTGGTAATTTACAATAGCGCCGCTGTATAATTTATCAGGAATCTCTTTCACCATTTCCAGCATATTAAAAATACTGATGCCTTTTGTTTTGATATCCATTTCCCCATTATCATACACTTTGGAGATTTCGATGACTTCCATCAAAGTACCTTTTTCAGACACTTTGTTGTTCATCACCACAGGAATGCCAAATGTTTTTTTTGCATGAAAACATTCAGTAATTAGCTGCTTGTATCTCGGTTCGAAAATATGGAGGTTCAGTTTTTCGCCCGGATATACTACCAGAGCCAGTGGAAATATGGGAATGAAGTTGGTCATGATTAAAATCTGTTGATATTTTTTTCTGACAGGGATTGTTGAATAGCTTTTACTGTTTCTTTAAAGGAAATCAATTTTCCTTCAGCTGAAGCCAGTTGATTGAAAGCTGATTTTGATGCTTTCATTTTTTTTAGGGTAGATAAAAAATCGGTAACAGACTGTAAAAAATAAAATCTTCCGGAAAGCAGTCGAATGGCTATTTCAGGAAATAGTTGAAGATACCAGAGGAACAATTCGATTCCTTCCAAATGTATGGCATGCAGATACATTTTATTCCGGTAATAAATTCTGTTGATGTATTTCTTTTTGTTTTTTGATTTGATGGTCACCGATAGCTTATGTCTGCATATGGCTTCATGCTCGTAATAACATTTCCATCCGAGTCTCCAGGCTCTTACAGACAATTCAAAGTCTTCCACATAAAATGGGGCGAATAATTCGTCAAATCCGCCAAGTTGTATCAATTTCTCTCCCGAAACAAGCGCATTGGCTCCCGACAAATACATCGAGTACATGTATCCGTTATGTGTATCTGAAACAGGGATATAATTGCCACTGGTTTTTATTTTCGCGCCATGAAATTCCGGATACTTTCCTCCATCTTGTATTCGGTTATCATTCCAGCCGATGATGCGGCCCATCACACCAAATGTGTCAGGCAATTCAAAATATCGTAACAGCGGTTTGAAATAATCGGCCTCCAGCTTTACATCATTATTCAACAGCAACAGATATTCATATTTGGAGGCAAAAATTCCTTTATTGATTGTTGGTGAAAATCCCTTGTTGATCGTTGACTCAATCAGTATTATTTCGGGATATTTTTCCGCAATCATTTTTACAGAATCATCAGTAGAGCAATCGTCTGAAATGATAATCTCATTGGGAAGCCCTGTAGCAAACAATGCTTGTGTAACAGAAGGAAGAATCTCATTCAGCAACTGAATGCCGTTGTAATTGGGAATTATTACTGATATGCCTTTTGGTCTCAAATGGAATTCGCTTTATGCATGCAAAGTAACAGCATTGAGCGTTCTTATTTTAATAATCAGGCTTCATTTTTGAATTATTGATGCTATATTAGCGGTATGTGGTCAGCAATTTCAGAAAAAATAAATCAAGGTGATATCAAAGCATTGGCAAGAGCCATCTCTTTGGTTGAAAATGAGGCAATGGGTCATGATGAGTTTTTGCAATCACTGCAATCAAGCACAACAAATAATGTAATCGGAATCACGGGCCCACCGGGTGCTGGTAAAAGTACTTTAACCGACTCGTTGATTGCCGAATTCGTAGCTTCAGGAAAAAAAGTAGCGGTGCTTTGTGTTGATCCTTCCTCCCCATTTAATTTAGGGGCTTTACTTGGCGACAGAATCAGAATGAGTGAATGGTACGACAATCCCAATGTATATATTCGGTCACTGGCTTCACGTGGTTCTATGGGTGGATTGCATCCCAAAATCATGGAAATAGCAGACGTGATAAAAGCAGCTCATTACGATTATATCATTATTGAAACGGTAGGGGTAGGACAAAGTGAAGTTGAAATAGCAGGACTGGCTGATACTACTGTTGTGGTGCTTGTCCCAGAATCTGGTGATGAAATTCAAACGATGAAAGCAGGCCTGATGGAGATTGCAGATATTTTCGTTGTTAACAAAGCCGACAGACCGGGTGCTGAAGCTTTCCTAAATAATTTACGTTTGATGCTGGCTCCAGCTTTTAAAAACATTCATAAAGAAATACCGATTTTAAAAACAGTGGCTTCAAATAAAGAAGGTATAGCTGAATTAAAGGAGTGTATCATCAATAGTTTGCAAAATGAAAACAACGACAGGAAATATCATTTGGCAGCAGAGAAGGCCTATCAACTCATTCGAAATGCCCGCATGTCTGACATCAATAAAGCCGCACTAAAAACCAAAATTGCCTCAATGGGCAAAGACTTTAATTTGTATGCGTTTATGAAAGAATTTCTTGGTTAATTATTTTTTAAAGAAAGAACCTATCACCCAAAATGGCAATTTAAAATAAGACTTGATGATTTGGTAAACCGCATTGAAATGAAACCCATCAATTTTTATTGCAATTTTTAAAGCTTTTAAAGGAAACAAAAAATTCATTTGGCTAAAACTGCTTTGCGAAACCTTATACAGGTATTTGAAATTTTTTCTGTGAAATTGCTGATGATAATTTTCTTTTGCAGATTTAATATTTCCTTCTAAACACAAATTCAAGCCATCTTTGACATTCTTTAAAACGTCCTCCGATTCATGCATTTCAATAATGTTATCGTCACTTAAGCCAGCTTTTATATGATCATCACACATGGAAGTATTTAGCATCATATTATCGTTGATCACTAAAATTTTGGGAAGTGATTTTGCAGCAGTAGAAGTGCAAAGCCATGATATGCCGCTAGAGCAACCAATGAAAAAATCACAGTAATGGGTAAACGCTGCATTTTCTCTATAGGTTAATGAGCTGCCATCAATAATCTGTTCATTGGTTTCATTGATTTTTTTGTTTGAAGACAAAATGAATGCAATGTCATTGCGATTGGCAATAATTTCTTTTGCGAATTGTAAAGCTGAATCAGGATTCAATGCCGATTTAAAACTATCTGGCCCGCATTCAAACAGAATTACATGTTTGAAACGATTAAGGTTATGTTTTGCTGCAAATGTTTTTGCATTGTTGATTTCGGTTTCAGACAATTGCAAAATAGGCTGGTTAGAAACGGTAATCTGATGCGGATAATTTTTATAAATGGATTGCCTTACTTCTCCATTAAGACGAATTACATTTTTATCAATGATTTGAATGTAAAATATTTGATCAAAATCGCCATTCGCTTTTCTTTGTTCTGCTTCTTTTACAAATTTCCTCCATTCTCTTGTGGTGGTCAGTGATTTTTCTGTTGAGATTTCCCAAATTTCATCAACATGAGGATTCAGTAGTAGTGTTTGTTTACATTTTGTATTAACGGCCCAAGTTAAATGACATCCAGGGAAATCAATTTCTTTAATTTGGCGGGCAACAACAGTTCCGTATAAGCAATCTCCATTTGAGTTTAATAAAGCCAGTAAAATTTTTTGCTTAGCCATCCGAAACCTTAATTAAACAGATGATTTTTCTTTTTCATTTTTCCACCACCTATATGCGATAACACCCATAATAGCAAAAGGAGTAAGCATCAAATAAAGTATTCCGGAATTCAAACCTTGGGCAGGTTTTTCACCTAATTGTTGAGCAGTTTTGGTACACATCGAACATTGTGCTTCTGCAATAGCTGGCAGCATAATTATCAAAGTAAA